>DAPKRP010000768.1:0-4464 GCA_031800515.1 Polyangiaceae bacterium LLY-WYZ-14_1
GCCTTCGGCGATGGCGGGGGCGGACGCGTCCCCCCGTCTCCTCGGACGCCCACTGGAGCGTCGCCGGCCGGCGGCGGCGGCGATGTCGTCGACGACCCGGAGGTCGCTGCGCGCCTCGAAGCGGAAGACGAGTCGACCTACT
Organism: Polyangiaceae bacterium LLY-WYZ-14_1; assembly: GCA_031800515.1. Classification (GTDB taxonomy): domain Bacteria; phylum Myxococcota_A; class Polyangia; order Polyangiales; family DAPKRP01; genus DAPKRP01. The sequence goes on from DAPKRP010000768.1 coordinate 143, forward strand.
ACGGACGGGTCTACCGGGAGTACGTGGCGGCCAAGCAGGCGCTTGGCGAGGACGTGTCCAACATCCCGGAGGAACGCTTCGTCCAGCGACTCCGAGGGAACGAGGCGGCCCTCGCCAAGAAGCACGGTTGCCGGCTGGTTCGCTTTCAGGTAGACACCCGCGGCCAGCAGGTCGTGCTGAAGCCGGTCCTCATCCGCTGATGGTGATCCGGCCGGGCGGCAACCGGGCTCCCGATGGGGCCGTTCCGCTCCTGGCTGCCCGCTGACCCCGACTCCGCGGAGGCGCCCCCATGGGCTTGCTAGACATCTTCGGCGGCTCGAAGGGCGCCTTTCGGAAGCACGCCACCCGTGCCGGCAACAAGCGGGCGCAGGCGCCGGACCGCTGGGATAGCCTGCGCATCCTGGCGGGGATGGGAACCGGGGAAGCCGCCGAGGCGCTTCTCGAACGCTTCACCTTCAAGGTCGACCCGAGCATCACGGACCAGGACGAGAAGGACCTCGCCCTGGAAGGCGTGGTCGCCGCCGGCGACGAAGGGGTCGAGCCGACCATCCGCTTCCTGCACCGGGCGGAATCCATCAGCTGGCCGGTCAAGGTGCTCCAGCGCCTGGTACCGGAAGACCGGGTCGTCGCGGTGCTTCTCGAGGTGCTCGGGAAGATGGATACGGAATATCAACGAGACCCGGAGCGCAAGCTTCAGGTGCTCAGCTTTCTGGGGGAGCGGGCGGACGACCGCATCGCACCGGCCGTCGAGCGGTTCCTCGACGACATGGACGAATCGGTTCGATTTCAGGCGGCGAGCTGCCTGTTTCAGCAGGGGGCGGACCGGGCTGGCGCCGCCCGGGAGCCGCTGGTGACGCTGCTCGAACGAGAGGAATCGGTCCGGGTTCGGGAACGAGTCCTCCAGGGCTTCGTCGAGTACGGGTGGAAGCTGCCACCCGACCGCCTCGAGACGCTGCGGGGCCAGCTCCCCGACGGCTGGCAGGCGGACCGCTCCGGCACCCTCAAGCAGCGGTCCTAGTATTCGTTAGGGGCTCCGCTTGGCTTCCGTCGGCAGGTAGAAGGTGAAGCCGATGGTGAACAGCTGGTTGAACTGGAGGGTCCGGTCGTTGTCGTCGATCCGGCCATCCGGGTTGTCGGCGTTGCCGTTGCTGTTCCGGTTGTCGAAGCCCGACGTGTTCCAGGCGAACGGCATCGCCCGATACTCCAGGGTCAGCCCGAAGAAATCGTTCGCGTAGACCGAGAGGCCCACGGAAAAGGTTCCCGTCGGCGCGATGCGGGAGCTCCGGTCCGTCTGGCTGTCGAAGCAGGCCTCCGGGACCATGAGATTCGGCTCCACGGGGTCGCAGGTCCCCGCCGCGACATCCGATCGTTCTTCGATGCCAGCCAGGGCGAACCCCGCCGTCACGAAGAAGTCCGTGTCGAGAAAGAAGTTCTGGAAGAGCGCGAGCTTGCCCCGGAGCGGGATGAAGACGGCCTGGACGGTGAGCCACCAGTTCCAGGTGGCGATCTGGTCGTCGAAGCCGGACGCGGTCGGCAAAGACAGGCGGTTTCGGTCCGTGGCCACGCCATTGGCGGCGATCTCGTTCGTCAGGTCCGTGTTGATCTGCACCGGCGCCCCCGCCCCCGCGATGCCGATGCCGAACCAGTCGAAGAAGTGGTAGTTCGCCTCGGCGCCGAAAAAGATCGCGCGGGAAAACTCGTCCTGGAGCGAGAAGCTGACGGTGGGCTTCAGCTGAAACCGGCCCTCCCGGTAGACGCGCATCCGGCGCACCGCGGGAGCACCCGCGAGGGGACCCGTGATCTGGATCTCCTGCGCGGCGGCGGACCGGGGAGGTGCCAAAAAGACCAGCGAAACGGCGCACAGCGCCGCGGCGAGGGTCCAAGAGGTGGGTCGTTGCATCGCCATGTCGGTGCGGGTCCTATTTCGGCAGGCGGTAGTCGAATTCGAAGGGGAAGAACAAGGTGAAGCCGATTTGAACGGTCACGTTGTTCGTGAGGGTCGGACTGTCGTCGAGCCAGGTGTCTTCGTCGAACCGGTTTTCCAGGCTGACGTCCAGATTCTCGAGACGATCCAGGAAGGCGTAGTCCCGAAGCTCGGCGAAGATGGCCAGGTATCGGGTGGCGAAAACGCGGATGCCGACGCCGACGTTGAAGGCCACCCGGAAATCGAACTCGAAGGTGCGGACATCCGGGTCGACCACCGGGATGGGTCGGGTCCGCATGATGCCGACGCCGCCGACGAGGTAGGCGTCCCACTGAAACAGGAACTCGTTGAACATCGCGAACTTCCCGTACAGGGGCACGTAGGTGAAGTTCAGGTTTGCACCGAGCTGATATTCCGTGATCGGCACCGCCAGACGGGTGGACCGCCGGACGAAGAAGTTCAGGTCGGATTCGGATTCGAGCCCCTGGTACCAGTTGAAGTTCACGCCGAGGGCGAGGACGTTGGTCCACCAATAGTTGACCGCGATCCCGACGCTCGGATGACTGATGTAGGGGTCGTTCAGGGTGAACCCGACGGACGGGGCGACTTCCACCCGGTTGCTCCGAAGCGCGTAGATCTGCTGGACCGCGTAGATGTCTTCCACGGTCTCCGCGCGTCGTGGGGCGGCCTCCCGCACCTCTTCTTCGACCTGGGTCTCGGTGGCCGCCAGCTCGGAGATGACGTCGTCCTCGAAGACCTCGCCCTCACCTCCGCCCTCCTCTGGGGGGGGCTCCTCGCCTTCGGCTTCGGTGCCTTCGGTCTCCGCCTCATCGAGGTCGAAGGTCATGTCCTGGGCCTGCCCGCGGCTGGGGAGCGCGGCGCAGAGAGCCGCGGCACTACCGGCGAGAAGGAGAGCGTTCAATGCCCGTTTCATTCCATTCCTCATCAAGGCGGGTCTCGCCCGACGCCGCCCCCGATTCCGGTGTCCGGAGGCGTGCGCGATTTCCACGAGCACGCGCCAGGGCGTGCCAAAGCATCGGAATTATTGCAATTTAAGGGTTCTCTTGGCGTGGCGGCGGCCGACTATATCACGCGGTCGTCACGCGTCGCAATGCTCAAGCAGCCAGGGTCGCGTCCCCGGGTTTCTCGAATAGAGCGGCGACGAATGTCTCCGGGTCGAACTCCCGGAGATCATCGACTCTTTCGCCGATCCCGACATACCGGACCGGTAGCCCGTGCTCGTCCACGACGCCGAGGACGACGCCGCCCTTGGCGGTGCCGTCGAGCTTGGTCAGCACCAGGCCGGTGAGGGGGAGGGCCTCCTTGAAGAGGCGGGCCTGCTGGACGGCGTTCTGACCGGTGGTCGCGTCCAGGACCAACAGGACCTCGTCCGGGGCGCGACCGCCCAGGGCTTTGGTGGCGGTGCGGTGGACCTTGCGAAGCTCGTCCATCAACGGGGTCTTGGTGTGTAGGCGCCCCGCCGTGTCGGCGATGACCACGTCGGCGCCCTCGTCCGTCGCCTGTCGTACGGCGTCGAAGATCACCGACCCGGGGTCCGCGCCTTCCTCCCGGGAGACCACCGGCGCGCCGATGCGGCGGCCCCAGCTCTCGAGCTGCGGAATCGCCGCCGCGCGGAAGGTGTCGCCAGCGGCGAGGACCACCCGCCGCCCCTGGTGGGTCAGGTGGGCCCCGAGCTTCCCGATCGTCGTCGTCTTCCCGACGCCGTTCACCCCGACGACGAGGACGACCGCGGGCCGGTCCGGCCCGAGCTTCACCCCTCCGGAATCGGTGCCGAGGATGCGCTGCGCCTCTTCCCGGAGGACCGCCCAGGGATCCTCGAGGTCCCCCCCTTCGGCCCGATCACGGAGCTGTCCGAGCAGGCGGTCCGCCGTTCGAACGCCCAGGTCCGCGGACAGGAGGACCTCTTCGACCTCCTCGAGCACGGCGCCGTCGATCCGCGTGCCGCCCGCTCCCCCGAAGAGCCGGGCGAGGCGGGCGACGAAGCCGCCCCGGGTGCCGGCTAGCCCCCGGCGAAGGCGGTCTACCTCCGGCTCCGCGGGCGTCTCGGGGCGATCTCCGGCCTCGGTGACGTTCCGAGCGGGGGCCGTCGGGCCCGGCGAATCCTCCTCGGCGTCCTTCCCCGGGGCGGCGTCCCGCTTCTCCGGGGCGGCGTCCCGCGGGGCATCCACCGGTGCCCCGACGGCCGTCGGGTCCGGGCTGGGCGCGGGTCCGACGCCTGACGCGATCGGTGCCGGAGGCGCCGGGAGCTCCGGGGTGCGAGGGACCTGACCGAGGCGGCGGACCAGCAGACCGAGGCCCGCAACGGCGAGCAACGCAGCACTGGCGACGAGGGTGTCGTCCATGAAGAAAGGTAGGGGCGCGTCGCGGCCGGGCGCGG
>DAPKRP010000769.1:0-2932 GCA_031800515.1 Polyangiaceae bacterium LLY-WYZ-14_1
GACGCCGGCACCCTGGCGAAGCTGCACCTCGAGCTCGCCCGCGAGCGCCTCGCCGCCGGGCAGCGGGAGTCCGCCGAAGAATCCTTCCGCGCGGCGCTGGCCCTCTGGCATCGAGCGGGAAGCCCGGCCTCGGAAACCGGCGTCCGGGATCGCCGGGAGGTCCCGCTCCCCGACGGGGAGGCGGCCTCCGCCAGGGCCGACGCCTCCCCGCGCCAGGCCTCGGAGCTCGCCACCCTGGCGCTCGAGCTCGGGGACTGGCGCAACGCCGCCGAGCTTCTGGTGCGAGTGGGTCGGGGGGCGCGGGATCGGCGGACCCTCCACTGGGTCTTCGCCACCCTCGGCGACCTCTACCAGGCGCGCCTTCCGGACCCGGGCCGGGCGACGGCGGCCTACGAGCGGGTGCTTCAGATCGCCCCCCGGGACGTGCACGCCCTCTCCCAGCTGGTCCGGCTGTATACGGACGCGGGTCGCCACGACGACGCCGCAGAGGCCTATCGCAGCCTGGTGGCGAGCGAGATCGACCCGGAGAAGGAACGCGCCCACCGCCTCGGCTGGGCCGAGGCGCTCGAGCGGGCGGGGGACCCGGCCGGGGCGGAAGAGGTGCTCCAGGCCCTGGCGCGGGAACGCCCGGAGGACCTGGACGTCCGCCGCCGGCTGATGGCCCTCTATCGGTCTTCGGGAAACGCCGAGGCCGCGGCGAGCCAGCTCGAGCACGTCTTCGACGATCTCCGGCGGCAGGTGGAGACGGACCCGGGAAGAAGCGGGCTCTGGCGCGCCCTCTCGGACGCCCTCGCCGAGGCGGACCGGCCCGATGCGGCCGCCTGCGCCGCCTCCGCCGCCGCCGCCCTCGGGGTGGCCGACGCCGACCTCCTCGCCCGGGTGGACCGGCGGGGAGGCGCCCGGCCCTTGGGCCCCCGGGCCTGCGCCCCGGACCTCGACCCCATCCTAGCTCCACGGGGGCTCGACGAGGCGACTCGGGTGGTGCTGGCGCTGGCGGAAGAGGCCCTCGACCGGGCCCTGCCCTTCGACCTCAAAGCGACCCGGGCGGAGCGGCTCAAGGACGCCGGGCTCCTCGGGGAGCTGCGGGAGGTCGTCGGCTGGTTCGGCGCCGGCGATCCGACGGTCTGGGTCTCCGACGCCCTCCCCCGGGTCTGCGCCCCCCTCGGCCCGGGACCGACGCTCCTGGTGGGACGGGAGCTGCTGCGCATCACCACCGCGGAAGAGCGCCGCTTCCTCTTCGTCCGGGCCACCAAGGTGAGCGTCGCGCGCCTCTCCTTCGTCCTGCGGAGCGGCCCGGACCAGGTGGCAGCCGCCCTCGGCGCCCTCGGGCGTCTCTTCGACCCGGCGGGACCCATGGCGGCGGACGCCGTTCCCGGGGCGGACGAGCTGGCCCGGCGCCTCGGACGCCTCATCCCACGGCGCCAGCGGCCCCAGTTCGAGGAGCGGGTGCCGCGGATGGGTACGGCGGGGCGCCCTCCGGACCCCCAGCGGCTGGGCCTCGCCGCCTCCCAGCTCGGTGACCGGGTCGCCCTCGCCGCGCTCGGCGCGGTCCCCGTGGCCTACGGCGCCATGCTGAAACTGGCCGGCGTGCTCGGGGCGAGGGATGATTGGCAGCGTCGGTTGGACGCCTTGTCCGCCGTCCCGGAGGCCGCGGCCCTCGTGACCTACGCGATCTCGGACAGCTTCTTCGAGGCGCGCCGGAGGGCGGGCGCCGAGGGGGGCCGGTGAAATACGGCCTCGTCGGCTCCGCCACGGTGCGCCCGGTGGAGGGAGAGCCCACCCCCCCGGAGGCTCCGGAAGCCGTGCTGCGCGGGGCCCTGCGCTTCCTCCTGGACGACGTCGAAGCCGACCGGGTGCTCTACCTCGGCGTCGACGAGGTGATCGACCGGGTGGTGGCCGCCTGGGCCGAAGAGCTCGTCCCGGGCGGCGGGGACGAGGCCGCCTTCCTCGACCAGGTGGCGAGCCGGGCCGCCGACGCCTCCCCGGAAGAGCTCGACGCGCTCCTCGCCGCGGACCGGCTGCGGGAGCGCCTCGGGAGCCGCGTGCATACCCTTCCGGACCGGGAGACCTGCGTGGTGGAAATGCTCGAAGGGCGGATCCTGGTCGCCGTCTACGACAAGGCCCGGCTCGGGGAAGAGGACATCGCCAACGCCCAGATCCTGGTGTACGGGAAGGCGTCGAAGCCGCTGCTGAAGCGCTTCGGCCCCCGGACCTTCTACACGCCAGGGCCGGTGGGCAAGGGAGAGCTCGGGGTGCTGGAAGCCCTGGCCTCGGGGGAGGTTCGGTTGTCGACCTACACCGCCTCCGGGGAGCTGCTCGGGCGGGAGTCGTTGCAGGGGAAGGCCGGGGCGAAGATGGTGGTGACGTGATGGAACGGGAGGACACGGAGACCGGCTTGCGGCGGGAGGTGACCGTCGCCGCGTTCTACGGGGGGTCCTTCGACCCGCCCCACGTCTCCCACGTGCTCTGCGCCGCCTACGTGCTGTCGACGGAGCTCGTCGACGAGCTGTGGGTGATGCCCGCCTTCGACCATCCCCTCGGGAAGCGCTTTCACGCCCCCTACGAAGACCGGCTCGCCATGGCCGAGCTCGCCTTCGCCGACCTGCGGCGGGTGCGCGTCTCCCGACTGGAATCGGAGCTCGACGGGGGACCGAGCCGGACCCTGACCACCGTGGAAGCCCTCAAGGAACGACACCCGGATACGCGCTTCCGCCTCGTCATCGGCGCCGACATTCTGGACGAGACCCATCTCTGGCATCGCTTCGACCGGATCGCCGAGCTCGCTCCGCCCCTGGTGGTCGGCCGGATGGGCTTCCCGATCCCGGACGGCGTCGAGATCGCCCTCCCGGAGGTCAGCTCGACGGAGATCCGGACCCGCCTGGCGGAAGGTCGCACCGTCTCCGGACTGGTGCCCGCCGCGGTGCGCAACTAC
>DAPKRP010000770.1:0-1699 GCA_031800515.1 Polyangiaceae bacterium LLY-WYZ-14_1
CTCGGCTGGTTCGACGATCGGTGGCGGCTTCCGGAGGACCGGACCGGAGGCGCGGGCGGCGGCGGCAGTGAGCTCGGAGCGGCGCGACCCGGCTGGCCCCCGGGCCCGGTCCTTCCCGGCACCCCGCCCCGGCCCGAACCGCCGGCGGCGGTCCTGCCGGCGCCCGACGACCCGGCGGCCCGGGCGGCGCGCCTCGTCGCCCACCGGCTGGCCCACTTTCCGAACGTCCGGGGAACCGTGCCCCGGGGAGCGTGGACCCTCCGGCCGGACGCGGTCTGGCGCGTCCCGGGCTCCGAGCCCTGCCTTCGCGCGCTACGGGCCGCCCGGGTCCCCGCGGACCCTGCCCCGGCGGCGTTGGGGATCGACGCCGCGGTGCCCACCCCGGTGGTCCTTCGGGGGAGCGCAGGGCCCCTCGTCCTGCGCGATCTCCATCCCGATCGCCCCCTGGTCGTCGCCTGTCCCCTCGCCGAGCGCCTCGGCGACCTGGGACGGGCCCTCGCCCGGGTGGGGGTGACCGCCATCGACGTCGTCAGCGGCTACCGGCGGCACCCCTTCACCAGCCTCCACCGCATGGGCCTCGGCCTCGACGTCTCGGGCGTCTCCCTGCGGGACGGCCGGCACCTGCGGGTCCGGGATCACTTCGAAGAGACGCCGGGGCACCGGACCTGCGCGGCCCCGCCGGCGGACACCCGGAACGGCCGGGCGATGCGGCGGGTCGTCTGCGCCCTCTTCGACAGCGGGCTCTTTTCCACCGTCCTGACCCCGAACTACAACGCGGGGCACCGGGACCACCTACATCTCGACCTTCGCCCGGACGACCCGCGGCAGTTCCTGCGCTGACCCGGGCCTCCCCCATGACGCCAAACCGCTCCATCCGCCCCGCCGCGACCTTTTCTGCGATCACCCTGGGAGCCGTCCTCCTCGCCGCCGCCCCCGCTCCCCGGCCGGCCGCGGCCCAGGACGCGCCGGCGGCGGACCGCCCGACGGCGGAGGAGGCCGCCCCCGCCAGGGACGAAGGCGGCCCCGGGACGGTGGGGGCCCCGGGCCGCCGGGACACGGGCAACGACGACGACGCGCCTCCTCCCCCGGACGCCGAGGGACGACGCCCCCCCTTCGACGAGCGCCTCTTCCGCCAGGGCTTCGGCTTCGATGTCCAGATCCAAGGCGGCTTCGGGGTCGGCATCGCCGAGGGACCGCCCTACTACGGGCTCGGCCGAGGGCGGGTCGGCTTCCTTCACGTGGGGGCGCGCTGGGTCTCGTCCCTCGGTGGCGCCTTCAGCGTCGGCGGCCTCTCCGACGGCTGGGCGGCGGGGGCCCAGGGAGACCTGCTGCACCGTCAGACGGGGATCGTCTTCGAGGCGGGGGCCTCCTACGCCCGGAACGAGGCCGTGCTCGTCGACCTGAGCGTCGGCTGGTCCATCTTCGCCTTCGAGTACCAATGGCGTGGGGACGAGCAGCTCGACGCCGAGCACGCGCTGTTCTTCAAGCTGCGGCTGCCCCTCGGACTCATCCTCTTTTTCCTGTAGCCGCCCCGATCACGCGTCCGGGCCCCGGACGACGAAAACTGGACGGGGGCCTCTCGGGCTCGGTATCGGAGCCCGGGCATGGACGCCTCGGGCAGCGCCCCCGACCCCCGCCTCGGGAGCCGACGACGACGGCGGCCCCCCCCAGGCCTCCTCGCCGGCGGGCTGGCCCTCGC
>DAPKRP010000771.1:0-3268 GCA_031800515.1 Polyangiaceae bacterium LLY-WYZ-14_1
GTCGGTCAAAACAACCGACCGAGCCGCGGAGCCGAGGCGGCGTCGGCTGCAAGGCGCGGCGACGAGGAATATCTGAAGGATATTTCGAGGAGCCGGAACGCCGCAGACGGCGTCGGATCGGCTTCGCGGCGACCGGAGCGTCGTTTTGAGCGACCCTCTCAGAAGGTCAGGAGGGCGAGGCGGGCTCCTCGGCGTCCCGCGGATTCCGGGTGAACAAGAGATGGGTGCCGCCTTTCGGGTAGCGGCGCCCGTGCCAGCCGGCGGGAACCTCCGGGGCGCTCCAGAAGTAGAGCCATCGGGCGTCCGCCGGGGCGAGGTTGGTGCATCCATGGCTTCGGACACCACCGAACTCGTCGTGCCAGTAGGCGCCATGGAGGGCGTAGCCCTCGAAGTAGTACATCGTCCAGGGCACCTCCTCGACCTCGTAGAAGCCGTCGATGGGGTCATCCCCGTTCATGGTGGTGCTGACGTACTTCAGCCGAACCTGGAAGTGGCCCCGGGGCGTGTCGTAGCCATCCTTCCCGCTGGCGACGAGGGTGGCATAGACGGGGCGGTCCCCCTCGTAGGCCACCAGGGTCTGCTCGGCGAGCTCGACGTGGATCCAGCGGGCGTCGGCGGGGATATCTTCGTCCTCGGGTCGGTCGATGGCGCGGACGATGCGCACGTGATCCCGACGCACGGCGAGGCCATCCGGCCCGACGACGAAGCCGTCCTCGGTCTCTTCCACCACGCGGAATCGGGCGTGCTTGTCGGCGTGGCCGACGGGCTCCCGCTCTTCCCCGTCGATCCGGTAGAGGGGCGCTCCCTTCGCCCCGGGCGCCTCGTCGTCGTCGGGGGCCCGCCAGACGAAGGCGAGGGGCAGCCCCGCCGCCCCCTCGTCCAGAGGCACGCCGACCATGGAGGGCGGCGGCACCAGCTCCACGTCTTCCGCCCGGACGTAGCGCCCGCGGACCGTGCGGTAGTAGGCGACGCCATCCGGGTTGTCTTCGAGGCGGTGGATCGCGAGGTAGTACTCGCCCTTCATCGCCTTTTCGACGCCGTCGGGCAGGCCCCGGCCGTCGGCGATGGCGGCCCTCGCCTCGGCGTAGAGACGGTTCGTCGGCAGGGAATAGAAGCGCGGCGCCCCCTGGCGGACGACCATGCCGTAGCGATAAGGCAGGGGCTGGTCGGGGAGCGCCGGCAGATGGTCGAGCTCCGGGGTTTCGACGCCGACGTTGAAGCCCTTGCGGGTGCACACCGCGCCTCCTCCGACCAGCCGGTACCATCGGCCCCCCCGACAGCCGGGCCCGCCGAGCACCCCCTTGACCGGCAGCACGGTCCCCCGGCGGACGACGCCGGTCACGTAGGGGTCTCGCCCGGGGCGCCGAAAGACGTGGGCGTCGAAGTGGAAGGCCGATGCGAGGAGCGGTGCCTCGTCGTCATCGAGGGAGACGTCCGGCGGAAGCTCCGGTAACGCGACCGGCGGCGCGGCGGGCTCCGGTTCCCAGGCCGCGAGGGACGGTCCCGGGAGCACCACCGGCCCCTCCCCGAGGTCGGAGCCGTGGTCGTCGTCTTCCGCGCTCGTCGCCCTGGCCTTCGGCGGACCGCTGGGCTCGAGGGCGGCGGCCCGGGCCGGCCGGAGGGGCTCCGTCGCGACGTTCATCGCCACGGTTCCTTTCGAGCCCGCTTGGACGCCGGCGGCGACGATGGCCCCCGCCGTGAGGGGCGCGAGCATCGTGATGACGGACAATACGAGGCGGGGAAGTCGGGTCATGGGTACAGCCACCGAGCCGTCGGGGAGGGTGGCCGCCGGACCCAGCGTGGTCAACTCTCGGGGGAGGTAGGCAAACTTGACCGGGTCCGCCGGATCTCTCAGGGTCGAGAGCGCGCCCGGGGTGTCTCCGAACGGGAACCCCCGCTCCTGCGGCGCGCCACTCCCCCCGGGTCGTCGGCGTCATCCGCCGGGGGCGCTCCTCCGGTCGATCCGTGACGTCGTCCTTCCGCGACTCCGCTCCGCCCCCCCGCCGCCGCCTGGCGACGCTGGCGGTCCACGCCGGAGAAGCCCGGGGGCCACGCGCCGCGGCGCCGGGGGCGGATGGCATCGCCACCCCCCTCTTCCCGAGCTCGACCTATCTCCTCGGCGAGCCGGAGCGCTTCGACGACATCCGCTACGTCCGCCTGAACAACACGCCGAACCAGGCGCTCGTCGCCCGGAAGCTGGCGGCGCTGGAAGACGCGGAGGCGGCCCTCGTCAGCCCTTCGGGCACCGCTGCGATCTCGATGACCCTGGAAGCGTTGCTCGAGCCTGGCGATCAGGTGGTCACCCTGGACGCGCTCTACGGGGGCACCCGAAAGATCTTCGACCGGCTGTTGGCCCGGCAGGGGGTCGAGGCCCGCTACGTCACCGACGGGAACGACCTGGACGCCTGGCGTGAGGCCATCGGCCCGAAGACCCGACTGCTCTACGCCGAATCGGTGATGAACCCCTGCCTCGACGTGCCGCCCCTCGACGCCCTGGTGGAGCTGGCTCGGCGGCACGATCTGATCTCCGTGGTCGACAACACGTTTTGCTCGCCGGTCGCGTTTCGACCGGTTCCCTTCGGCTTCGACCTCGTCATCCACAGCGCATCGAAGTACCTGAATGGCCACACGGACGTGGTCGCCGGCGTCGTCGCCGGGGGGGCCGAACGCATCGAGGCGATCCGCCGCCACATGAACCTGGCCGGCGTCTGCCTGGACCCCCACGGCTGTCACCAGCTCCAGCGGGGCCTGAAGACCCTGACCCTTCGGGTGCCCGCCCAGACGGACAACGCCCAGCGGCTCGCGGCGTTTCTTGCAGGCCACCCGGGGGTGGCGCAGGTCCGCTATCCCGGGCTGCCGGAGGACCCCTCCCACGAGCGGGCCCGCCGCTTCTTCGACGGCTTCGGGGCGATGGTCTCCTTCATTCCCAAGGGCGGCGCGGCGGCGGCCGAGACCTTGATCCACGCCCTGTCCATCGCCGAGATCGCCCCGAGCCTGGGAGGTGTCGAGACCCTGGTGAGCCGACCCGCGACCACCTCCCACGCCGGGCTGCCGCCGGCCCTCCGGCGACGCATGGGGGTCTCCGACGACATGGTGCGGGTCTCCGTGGGGATCGAAGACCCGGAGGACCTCCTCGCCGATTTCGACCAGGCCCTCGATTTGGTCGAAGCCTCCGGGCGCGAAGCGCAGAAGCGAGAGATGGCTGGCCCCAGCCGGGCGTCGTAGGGTCCGCCCATGACGCGCCGAACCCCGTCCCGGTCGACCCGGG
>DAPKRP010000772.1:0-7658 GCA_031800515.1 Polyangiaceae bacterium LLY-WYZ-14_1
AGACCTCGCGGACGTCCGGGGACAGGCGAGCGCCCGGCGGGCCCTGGAGGTCGCCGCCGCCGGTGGCCACCCCCTGCTGATGATCGGCCCTCCCGGGTCCGGGAAGACGATGCTCGCCCGACGGCTCCCCGGGATCCTCCCGCCCCCTTCTCCGGACGATGCCCTCGCCATCGCGACGGTCGCCGGGGCAGCGGGCCTCGCCGCCCCGGTCTCCGGCCAGCGTCCCTTCCGGGCACCGCACCATTCCGCGAGTGCGGCCGCCATGGTGGGCGGCGGCCACCCGGTCCGCCCCGGCGAGGTCACCCTGGCCCACCGAGGCGTCCTCTTCCTGGACGAGCTGCCGGAGTACCGCCGGGACGTCCTCGAAGCCCTGCGGACGGTGCTGGAATCCGGCGAGGCCGTGGTCGCCCGCACCCGGGAACGGGTGACGATGCCAGCGCAGCCCCTGGTCGTGGCGGCGATGAACCCCTGCCCCTGTGGCTATGCCGGGGATGGGGAACGGTTCTGCCGCTGTCCCCCGGACCGGGCGGCGCGCTACCGGAACCGGGTCTCCGGGCCGCTCCTCGATCGCTTCGACCTGCAGATCATGGTGCCCCGCCTCGGCACCCCGCGACAGGCGCCGGCGGGGGAGGGCTCGGCGGCGGTGCGACAGCGTGTGCTCGGCGCAGCCTCCTTCCGAGCCCGTCGCCGGGGCGACGTCGAGGACGCCGACGCCGGAGGTCGGGAGGAACCCTTCGATGCCCTCGTCGCCGGAGCCCACCCGGATGCCCTCGCCTTCCTCGACCAAGCCGTGGACCAGCTGCGCCTGAGCGCCCGCGGCTACGTCAAGGTGCTGCGCGTCGCCCGCACCATCGCCGACCTCGGCGGGCAGGAGCAGGTCGGTCCGGACTGCATCGCCGAAGCGGTGCAGTACCGGGTGCTCGACCGGGAGGAGCCGACCCGGCGCCGGCGGCAGCGGCCCGGGGGAACCGCGGCGGCGCCCGGTCCAAAGGGCCGCCCCCGGGCTGCCCGGGGGGCGGATCGACACGGCGTTCTTCAAAGCCCGGCCCCGAGCCGGTCGACGGAAAGGTGAGCACCATGGCCAAGCAGGACGAACGAGACGACATGTTGAAGGCCGCGAAGGCGGCGGTGGAAAAGACCCACGGGAAGGGCGCCATCATGCTCCTCGGGGACGGTCGGGCGGTGGAACGGGTGGCGACGATCGCCTCCGGCGCGCCGTGTCTGGATCAGGCCCTCGGAGTGGGGGGCTATCCGAGGGGGCGCATCGTCGAGATCTTCGGCCCGGAATCGAGCGGCAAGACCACCCTGACCCTCCACGCCATCGCTGAATGCCAGCGGGCCGGCGGGGTGGCCGCCTTCGTCGACGCCGAGCACGCCCTGGACGTCGCCTACGCGAAGGCCCTCGGCGTCGACCCGGCGCATCTCCTGGTGAGCCAGCCGGACACCGGGGAACAGGCCCTCGACATCGTCGAAAGCCTGCTCCGAAGCAGCGCCGTCGACCTGGTCGTGGTCGATTCCGTCGCCGCCCTGACCCCCCAGGCGGAGATCGAAGGCGACATGGGGGACCAGCACGTCGGCCTCCAGGCGCGGCTGATGAGCCAGGCGCTCCGGAAGCTGAACGGGGTCGTCTTCAAGACCAACGCGACCCTGATCTTCATCAACCAGCTGCGCATGAAGATCGGGGTGACCTTCGGCAGCCCGGAGACGACGACCGGCGGCAACGCGCTGCGCTTCTACGCCTCCGTCCGCCTCGACGTCCGGCGGATCGGCGCGGTGAAGTCGGGAGACGCCGTGCTCGGCAACCGCACCAAGGTGAAGGTGGTGAAGAACAAGCTCGCCCCCCCCTTCAAGACCGTCGAGTTCGACATCCGCTACGGGGAAGGGGTGGACGTGTTCGGGGACGTGCTGGACGCGGCGGTCGCCGCCGACGTCGTGGAGAAGAGCGGCGCCTACTACGCGTTCCGTGGAGAACGCCTGGGCCAGGGCCGAGAAAAGGCGAGGGAGCGACTGCGCCTCGAGCCCGAGCTCTTCGCCGCGGTCCGGGCAACCCTCGCTGGCGAGGCACCCGGGTCGACGACCGCGGGAACCCCGTCCCCTGCCGCCGCTCCGAAAAAGGCGGACGGCGCCACCTCGGACAAGCGGAAGGCGGCCTGACGCGCCGGGGCGTCCCCGACCGGCGTGGCCCCGGGCCCCCCGGGCTCAGCGCGGCCCGGGGCAGCGCCATTCCAGCCCGACGAGCCGCACCCGGGGCGCCCCGTCCCGGGCGGCGGTGCGCAGGGTGAGCTCCAGCTCGACCGCGCCGCCGTCGGGGAAGGCCTCGTCGGAAAGCTCGAAGGGGGCGGGCTCCGCCGGGGCCTCCCCAAGGAGGACGAAGTCCGCCTCCCCCAGGGCCTCCCGGCGCGGGGCGTGGCGCCCCCGAAGGATCACCCGCCCGGCGCTCCCGGCGTCGAAGTCCAGGTGGACCCGCATCCAGCGGGTCGCCCCGCCGGGCTGACAGCCGTCGAACACCTGTCGGACTCGTCCCTCCCGGCGGAAGCCCCCGGACAGATCGGAACCGGTGAGGTCTCCCTGGACGTGGGGACCGAGCCCGACGGCGACGTGGGTGACCACGGGCTCCGAGCCGCTAGCGTCCCGGGCGACCCGGGTGGCGAGGCCGGTCCCCCCGGGCCCACCGGCGGTGCTGGCCACCCAGACCGCCCCCGCCGCGTCGACGCCGACGCCGATGGACTCGACGGGGCGGGCACCGCCGGCGAAGAGGTCGACGGTCTCGACGACCCGGAAGGGGTCCAGGGAGACCCGGGACAACAAGCCACCGGTGTGGGCCACCCAGAGCTCCTGGTCTTCCGGGGCACGCCGGGACCCCCCGATGGCCGCCCCCCGCACGCTTTCTTCCGTTCGGATGAACGACCACTGTCCCGTCCCCGGGTCGAAGCGGTGGACCCCGTCGCAGGAGAAGGCCGACAGGTAGACCCGGCCCCGCAGGTCGACGGCCATTCCATAGGTCAGGAAGCAGGCGAAGGGCACCTGCTGGACCTCCGCGACCCGCGGGCGGCGCCGCCGGTCGATCCGGGCCAGTCGACCGTCCCGGGACGACACCCAGAGCGTGCCGAAGGGATCGAAGGCCGCCGCATACGGCCGGAGACCGGGCACGGCGACCTCGTCGACCACCTCCCCCGTCTCCGAGTCGAGCTCGAGCACCCGCTCTTCTCCGTGGAGCCCGACCCAGACCTGGCCACCCCGCTCTCCCTCGACCCCGATGGAGCCATCGATGGCGAGCGCCCGAGCCACCCCGCCGGGGGCCCCGACGGGCACCTCGAACAAGACGCACTCGTCGGTGCCGGCGGGCAGCACGTCGCCGACCCCCGCCGAGGTGGCGATGAGGCCGTCGTCATCCAGGTCCCGGCACCGGGCTCGGGCCCCCGCGATCTTGAGGACCGTCGATTGCCCCCCGAAGGCACGGGTCGCGACCCAGGCATCGCCGTCGTAGTCGACGGCGACCCGACTGGGCTCGCCGCCGGCGGTGGCGTACTGGGCGGTCACCCGGGCGCTGGCCGCGTCGACCCGGCTCACCAGGGCGTCGTCGCTGCTGGGGACCCAGACGGTGTCCGAGACGGCGACCGGGTCCCGCGCCAGGGTGAGGGACCCATCGTCCAGAAGGGCGAGGTCCTCGTCCGCCGGGGGGGCAAAGGGCAGTTCCTCCTCCCCCCAAGGGCTGCCCAGGCACGTGGGGTCGCAGCCGCCGCAGGGGCTGCGGACGCCTTCGTCGGCCCGACCGTCGCAGTCGTTGTCCACCTGGTCGCAGCGTTCGCCCCCCGGCACGACCTGGCCCTCGCAGAGACCCCAGGTGGCGATCCCCGGAAGGCAGAAACGGAGCCCCGCCCGGCAGCTGGCCACCCCCTCGGCCGACGCTGGGCCGTCGAAGCATCGCTGCCGGGCTCCGACGATGCACGGGCAGCCGGTGGCGAAGCGGTCTGCATCGCAGTCGGGCTCGGGCACCCGGTCGCAGTCGTCGGTCCGGCCGGCGTGGTCCGGGTCGCAGTCGTCCCCCGCCTCGCAGCCCGGCCCGAAGCCGTCGAAGTCCGGATCCCGGCAGCCCCGTTCCCCATCACCACCACCGCCACAGCCGACGCTCGCGGCGGCCAGGCCGAAGAGGACCACCGGGGCAGCCGAGGGGAGGAGGCGTGCCCGGAACGGATGGAAGCCGGCCGGGACCCACCGGCCTCCCCAGGTCGCGAGGGGCAAAACGGGCCGCACGCCGTCCAGGCTAGCAGGCTGCCGATAGAGGCCGCTCGATGGACGACAGGCGCGAGCACGTTTTGGTCCGACGACGCCCGCCCGTCGGGGTGGCTGCTATGCCTGCCGGATGCGTTTTTTGGTGACCGGGGCGACCGGCTTCGTCGGGGGCGCCGTGACCCGTCGACTCCTCGCCGACGGCGAGCCCGTCTCCGTGCTGGTCCGCGGGACGGGACCGGAAGCGGACGAGCTGGCCCGCCAGGGGGCGACGGTGCACCGGGGCGGCGTCGGCGATCCCAACGAGGTCGCCGAGGCCGCCGCGGGCGCCGAGGTGGTCATCCACGCCGCTGCCATCGCGACCCACCGGGCCGCCCCCCGGGCTCTCGACTGGGTCAACGTGGCCGGGACGGAAAACGTGGTCAACGCCGCCCGCCACGTCGGCTGCGCGCGGGTGGTGCACCTATCCTGCAGCGACGTCAGTCTGGCGGATGCGGACCGGGTGCACCTCGGCGAGGAGGCCTACTCGACCGTGCGTCCCTTCGACGCCCACGCCCGCAGCAAGCGCCTGGCGGAGGAGGTGGCCCTGTCGGCCTCGGGCCACGGCATCGAGGTCACGGCGATCCGTCCCGCCTGGATCTGGGGCCCCGGGGATACGACGAACCTTCCGTGGATCTGCCGCTGGGGGGCCCGGGCGGGCCTTCCCCTTCCCGGGGGCGGCGACAACCTGTTCGCCTCGACCTACATCGGACATCTGGTCGACGCGATCCTGGAAGCCGCGGAGGTGACGGCAGCGGTCGGGCGCACCTATCACGTGACCGACAACGTCTTCGTCACCGCCCGGGAGTTCTTCGGGGACCTCTCCCGGGCGGTGGGCCTGCCCCCGCCTCGCACCGGTTGGCCCTATCCGCTGGCGCGGACCCTGGCGGAGGCGACCCGGGCGCGGCGGGGCCTCGGTCCCTGGCCGACGGACGTGGTGCGGCTCGGGAGAAGCACCCAGCTCGACGTGCAGCGGTCCGTCGACGATCTGCACCTGCCGGCCCAGGTCGACCAGGCGGCGGGCTGGGTGGCCCTGGGGGAGTGGACCGGTGCCGTCGGGGGGCCGTCGGCGATCGCCTCGCTCGGTCGGCGCCCCCCGGACGCCGCCAGCGTCGACCTACAGGTGGCCGCCGCCGGAGGAAGCGCCCCCGGTGAAGACCGGGACGCCCCGAGCCTTTCCTGAAGACATCCATCGACGGACGGAAATGAAAGGCCCCGCCACACGCCGGTGACCGCTACCGTTGCTCCCTTCCGGGCCTGGCGGGGTTCACGGGCCGACGTTGGCGAGGCCGTGGGCGCGCCCGACCGGGCGCGAGGCGGAAGTAGTGCCAAGGAGTCGGGCCTCGCGCAAGGGGCACCCGCGAGGCTGCTTGACGGCGGTCGAGGGTTCGCTATCTTCCGCGGCCCTCGGAGCCATAGCTCAACTGGATAGAGCAACGGCCTACGGAGCCGTAGGTTGGAGGTTCGAATCCTCCTGGCTCCGCCATCCCGCCCCTTCATCTCCAATGCCCCAGCCCGACACGGGCGCCGACGAGCGCTTCATGGGGGAGGCGATGGCGGAGGCGGCCCGGGCGGAGGCCGCCGGGGAAGTGCCCGTCGGGTCCGTGATCGTGGTGGGGGGCCGCATCGTCGGGCGGGGCCACAATCGACGAGAAGAGCAGCAGGACCCGACGGCGCACGCCGAGCTCCTGGCGCTCCAGGCCGCGGCGGCCTGGCTCGGGTCGTGGCGATTGGTCGGCGCGACCTGCTACGTGACCCTGGAACCCTGCCCGATGTGCGCCGGAGCCCTCGTGCTGGCCCGGGTCGAGCGCGTCGTCTACGGCTGCGACGACCCGAAGGCAGGCGCGGTCCGGACGCTCTATCAGCTGGGCGACGACCCCCGGCTCAATCACCGCTTCGAGGTCCGGGCTGGGATCCGCAGGGACGCCTGCGCCGCCCAGCTGTCCGGTTTCTTCCGCCGGATTCGCGGCCGGCGGGGAACGTGACGCGCCGTTGACAGGGGGGCCGCCCTTGCTACCTTCGCCGGCGGAGAGCTGGCCGAGTGGTCGAAGGCGCTTGATTCGAAATCAAGTGTACCGGCAACGGTACCGTGGGTTCGAATCCCACGCTCTCCGCCAGCCACGTCGCCTTCGTCGTCGACGGCGTCCGTGCCCGGCGTCGGCTCCCCTGGGATGCGTCGGCGATCCGATTGAAAAAGTGACGCCGCCCGGGTTGGTTCCCGGGCGGTTGGAGAGGTGACCGAGTGGTTGAAGGTGCACGACTGGAAATCGTGTGTGCGGGAAACCGTACCGCGGGTTCGAATCCCGCCCTCTCCGCCAGTAGGTCGGTGCGACCTCGAGGGCCGGGCTCGGCACGGAGCGCTATGCAGAAGCGATGGATGCTGGGGGCCCTCGCCGCGATGATGGCGGTGGGCTCGCCCTCGATCGTCGAGGCCCAGGTGCCTCGACCGAACTCGGCGACGCCGACCCTCTTCGGAGCGCAGCGGCTCGACCCGGGACGCACGGTCGTGGGCATGACGACGGGCTACCCGAAGACGGGCATGAACCTGCACATCGGGTTGCTGGAACGTTTCGACCTGGGGTTTCTGGTCGGGGTGACCTATGGGGACGAGCTCGGCGGCAACCGCCAGGGGGTCGGCGCCGACTTCCACGTGCCGCTCCGGTGGACGCCCTTCGAGGAACGGCGGCTCGCCTTCGGCATCCGCGTGGCCCCGTATTTCCTGATCGGGGAAACGGGACCCGCCCTCTCCATGGGCGGCGACGTGGCCTTCCTCTTCGACATCGCCCTGCCCAAGGTCTTCAAGCTGATCCTCGGCCCGGAGCTCCGCACCGGCTTCGCGAGCCGGGGTGCGAACGACAACCGGGTCACCGGGTACGACGGTGGCCTCTGGTTCAACATCGGCATCGAGAGCTTCATCAAGGGCGAGTGGTTCGCCGGCCTGATCTTCCAGGGCGGCGCCTACTGGGGCACCGGGGGCCTCGACGAAGGGGGCCTCTTTCGGGCGAACCTCTTCTTCGGCTACGCGTTCTGAACGGCGCCGAGAATTGACAGCCGGGCGGCCGCCGGCTAGGCCTTCCGCCCCCAGGAGAGGTGGCCGAGTGGCTTAAGGCAGTCGCTTGCTAAGCGACCGTACGGGCTAAAACCTGTACCGCGGGTTCGAATCCCGCCCTCTCCGCTAAATGATCGCATCCTGACGGATGCGATGGGTGTCGTTGCGGCGTCCTACGGGCAGCGGGGTGACGGGGCTTCGGCCGGAGGGGTACCGGCAGCAGGAGCGTCGTCGCTAATGATCGCATCCTGACGGATGCGATGGGGGGCGTTGCGGCGTCCTACGGGCAGCGGGGTGACGGGGCTTCGGCCGGAGGGGTACCGGGGCGACGGCGCTTGGG
>DAPKRP010000773.1:0-3903 GCA_031800515.1 Polyangiaceae bacterium LLY-WYZ-14_1
CGGCGCCTGCGGCGACGACGGCGGCGGCCCTTCCGCGGGAGACGACGACGACGACGCGAACCAGCCGTTGTCCGTGTCGCTGGTGCGCCCCGCCGGCAGCACCCTCCTGGCCGCGGAGGAGACCCTGACCGTCGAGATCACGACCACCGGGGCGCCGGACCGAACGGTGCTGCTGGTGGACGGGGAGCCGAACCGGGGCTTCCCGGTCAGCGGCATCCTGGTCTGGGACCCGGCCTCCTTCACCCCGGGGGACCACGAGATCGCCGCCCGGGCCTTCCGCGACGAAGGCACGGACGACGAGGAG
Organism: Polyangiaceae bacterium LLY-WYZ-14_1; assembly: GCA_031800515.1. GTDB lineage: Bacteria > Myxococcota_A > Polyangia > Polyangiales > DAPKRP01 > DAPKRP01. The sequence continues at coordinate 305 of DAPKRP010000773.1, forward strand.
ACCGCGGAGAGCGGCTCGGTCACCGTGACCATCGACCGGACGCTGCCGACCATCACCGACCGGACCCCCGCCGCCGGCTCGGACGAGTTCGACCTGCGGGACACGATCGAGGTGACCCTGAGCGAACCTGTCGACGCCGAGAACGTCGACGAAGGCATCGACGTCACCGCCGCACCGTCCTTCTGCAGCGCGCCCCCCTGCCCCTCCCGTCCCCTCGACCTGGACGTGACCCTCTCCGAGGACGGGACCAGCATCCTCGCCCGGCTCGTGGACGTTCCGGGGTCGAGCGAGCTTCCCGTCGACCTGTCCGTCCGGGTGGGGCAGCCCCTCCGGGACCTCGCCGGCAACCCCGTGGACGAAGGCCAGAACTGGACGTTTCAGGTGCCCCCGTGGCTCGATTTCGCCGGTCCGATGGTGCTCGGGACCGTCGGCGCGATGGGTCTCGACAGCATCGTCGGCGGTCCTCGCTTCGAGATCGCCCCGGACGGCACCCCCTACGCGCTCTGGGCCGGGGAGGCCCCCGGCGGGGGCCAGGACCAGAGTCGCCTGTTCCGCTTTCGAGGAAGCTGGGACCCCCGGCCGGACGACCTCGGCCTGACGGGCATCGACTTCGCGGACGTCGACCTGGCCCTCGACACCAGCGGACAGGCGCTCATCGCCGTCGGTGGCACGAACACCGTGGAGGGCGGGGCGACGGTCGACGTCCGCCGATTCACCGGCGCCGCCTACCAGGCGCTGGGCGCCCCGGAACGCTTCGACGGAACCGAGGGGACGGCGCCCCCCGTCGTCGCCGTCGACCTCGCCATCGCCCCCCCGCCCGCCGGGAGCAGCACCGGCATCCCGACCCTCTTGGTCACCTCCGACGAGCCCACGGAAGAAGGCGTCGAGCGGCGCCTCTCCGTCTACCAGTTCGCCGGCCTCGACTGGGTCCAGGTCGGGACCGACGTGGTCGTCGGCTCCCCCCTCGACGACCTGGCGGCGGGTCAGCTGGTCGTCGATTCCATGGGCCGACCGGTGGTCGCCTACCGCTCGGCGACCACCGTCGCCGACGAGCTCGTCGTCCGCCTGCGCCGCTTCGAAGCCCCGGACTGGGTCGAGCTCGACTTCGACGAGCTCCACACCGGGGTGGACTTCGGTTTCGCCATCGACGAGCTCGACCGCTTCTTCGTGGTCGTCAAAGACGGTCCGGACATGGTGCCCTTCCTCTTCACGCCCGGGAGCCCGCCGCGCCCCCTGCCGGAGGGACGGCTCCTCGGGGCGACCGCGAAGGTCGGCACCGATGGAGCTGGCCGGGTCACCGTCGCCACCGAGCTCGAGCTCCTGCGCTGGGGCCGGCGAGGCGGGGACCCGGACGACCTCGTCGTGCTGGGTTTCGGAAACGCGGACCGAGCCCCCTTCGAACCCCACAACTGCGGTGGCGGGTTCGCCGACGTGACCCCGGGCGCCGCGCTCGCCGTCGCCCCCGACGGCACCGTCCTCCGGGGCAGCGTGTGCGACACGGGCTCCATCTGGAACGCCCAGGTCCAGCGCTTCAACGAACGGCCCCTGGAAGACGATTGACCCGAAGGGCGCCAGCCGCCCCTCCCCGAGCAGGATGCACGGGGGTGCAGGTGGGAGCCGTGTCCCCCTAAGGGGCCGCGGCGTGGTCCGCCTCACCCCGCGGAAGCTGTATCCGGTGAGCTGGGTCGCCGGGACGGCGTTTCCGCTCCCAACGGACCCCGCGCCTCCCTTACCGTGGACGTGTCGTGTTGGTGACGCCGTCCGAATCCCGAACGTCGCGACCCGGTTCGAACTTCCGGGCAGGTGTACTAGCCATCGTCACCGGTCTCCTCGGAGTCGTCGGTTGTGCGGCCGATGACTTCGGGCCCGACGACTGGGCCGGGGACGACGGGGCGGAGCCCATCGTGGTCGCCACCTATCCCGCCGACGGCCAGCGGGACTGGAGCCGGGAGGGAGAGGTGGTGTTCACCTTCTCCGAGCCCGTCGACGTGCTCCCCGGCGAGGTCATCGCCCGGGCGGGCGTCGATGAGACGCCGATCCCCTTCCGGCCCTACTGGCGGGACGGGGAACGGCGGGAGGTGGTCGCGGTCCCGCTGGTGCCGCTTCCCGCCTTCGCCGAGGTCGCCGTCGCCGCGGCCGGCTTCCGGGACCTCCAGGGCAATCCCCAGACCCAGCCCCACGTCGTCCGCTACCGGACCATCGACGACGTCTCGCCCCGGCTCGTGGAGACCGTCCCCCGGGAGGGTGCCGTGGTGGACCTTCCCTTCGAGACGGTGGTCTTCGCCTTCGACGAGTCCCTGGACCTCTCCCCGGCGGTCGCGACCATCGAGGGGGAGATGGCGGAGATCCGGCGCTTCCACTGGAGCCCGGACACGACGGAGGTTCGCCTGACCCTCGCCCACCTCCTGCGGGAGGAACGGTACACGGTTCGGCTGGAAGGGATCCGGGACCGGCGGGGGAACGAGGCGGGGCCGGTGTCCCTGTCCTTCCGGGTCGGCCGCGACCGAACCTCCCCCCGGGTGGTCGACACGAGTCCCCGGGAGGGAGCGATCGTCGCCCCCGGCACGGTCGACGTGGTCCGGGTCGAGCTCGACGAGACGATGCGCGCCGCCAACGATCGGGCGGTGGTCGAGGTCGACGGCACGCTCTACCCCGTCTGGGGCCACTTCGACACGGGCCAGCGGGTCTTCGAGCTGCCCCTGCCGGAGGCCGTCCAGGCGCCCGGGGTCCGCCGGGTCTCGGTGCGACTGGCCGGCCTGACCGACGTGGCGGGCAACCACCTGGATCCCGTCCCGGTGGTCGGGGATGGGCGCCTCGACTTCTTCTTCGAGTAGCCGCCCACCGGCCCCCTTCGCCGTGCGGCGGGCCCGTCCGTGGCCCACGTTCCCGCGGTGACGACGAGCACGAGGTCAACGCCCCGATTTCGAGACCAGGTGGTGGTGATCACCGGCGCCAGCGCGGGGATCGGCGCCGCGGCGGCGCGGGCCTTCGCCGCCGAGGGCGCCCGCGTCGTCCTCGCGGCCCGGGGACGCGACGCCCTCGACGAGCTGGCCGCCGAGCTTCGGGGGCAGGGAGGCGAGGCCCTCGTCGTCCCCACGGACGTCGGGGATGACGCCGCCTGCCGCCGGCTCATCGACGAGGCCGTCGCGACCCACAGCCAGGTCGACGTGCTGGTCAACAACGCCGGCCTGCACCATCGGGGGCCCTTCCCGGGGCTGACCCCGGAGCAGGCGACGGCGATGGTGGACCTGAACCTCCGGGCCCCCATCCTCCTGACCCGGCTGGTCCTCGACGGGATGCTGGCCCGGGGCAGCGGGGCGGTGGTGAACGTCGCCTCCCTGGCGGGCTGCATTCCGGTCCCGGAATCGGTGACCTACTCCGCGACGAAGTTCGGGCTCCGGGGGTTTTCCCTGGCTCTCGGGGAGGAGCTCCGGGGCAGCGGGGTCCGGGTGGCCGCCGTCTCCCCCGGCCCCGTATCGACGCAGTTCATCCTGGGCGACCTCGACGAGGTCAGCGACCTGACCTTTTCCCAGCCCATGAGCAGCCCGGAACAGGTCGCCGCCGCCATTCTCGACTGCGCCGCCGACGGCCGCTCCGAG
>DAPKRP010000774.1:0-3345 GCA_031800515.1 Polyangiaceae bacterium LLY-WYZ-14_1
GGGGGCGGAGGCCAGGTCCCCGTCGGCCCCTGGTCCCTGACCGTCGAACCCGTCGATCCAATCGAGAAGAGATCGGTGCTCCGGGTTTCGCGGCGCCAGACGCACCGCATCCTGGGCCATCGACCGGGCTTCTTCTCGATGCCCGAGCCGCGCGAGGCAGTGGGAGAGGGAGGCGGTGATCTCGTCTTCTTCGGGCTCGAGGCGATGGGCCGTCCGAAGGTGTTCGACCGCGTCCCCCGGCTTGCCCAGGGCCACGTCGAGGAGGTGGCCCATGTTGTGGTGGTACCAGGGATTCGTCGGCGCCACGCGCAGGGCCCGCCGGTAGGCACCGACGGAGGCCCGGAAGTTCCCGAGGAGCGCCTGGCACAATCCCATCAGGGCGTGGCCGACGTCGTCGTCCGGCTGCTCCGCCAGCACCTTCCGCAGGTGGAGCGCGGCGACCCAGGGCTCGCCTTCGAGGCGAAGCTCGGCGAGATGCCGATGCGCGAACAGGGCATCGTCGCTGCCGTCGGGGGCGGCGCCGAGGAGTCGTTCGAGCCAGCGGGCGGCGTCTTCCCGGCGACGAGACTGGCGAAGCGCTTGCTCCGCCAGACGCCGCAGTCGCGCACGACCGCTCTCTTCGCGCTCCGTCGGCATCGCGGTCGCTATAACGTGCGCCCTGATCATCAGCAAGGAGGGTGGCCCACTGGTCCGGCGCTCCAAAGCGGGAGCAACGCGCCATCCCGCGACCCCGGGCCGCGGGGTACCGGGACGGTCGTCGATCAGTCTCGCCGACGGGCGAGCACGACCAGGAATCCCCCGAGCCGTCCTCCGGGGGAGCGGGACAGGCGGCGTTCCACCGCGGTCATCCACCCACCGATGCCCGGCCATCGAACGATGGCCGCGGCAGGGAGGGCCACGCGGATCCCCCGGACGCCGATCCATTCGAGACCGGCGTCGCGGATCCATTGGCGCGCCTCCGCCGGGGTGTGCCAGCGGGTCGGGATGTCCGCCTCCCTCGTCGTCGCCGAGGTGCGACGGGAGCCGGCGATCCAGCGCGCCAGATGACGCAGGCTGAAGCGGTTGTAGAGCTCGAGGGCGAGCACCCCGCCCGGTCGAACGACCCGCCGAGCCTCCGAGAGGGCGGCGTCGAGATCCGGAACGTGGGGAAGCACCTTGAAGCTGCAGACCAGGTCGAAGGCCGCGTCTCGAAAAGGCAGCGACGACGCCGACCCCTGCACCCGGATCACCCGACGCCCTTCGGCCTTCCGGAGCATGCCTAGGGAGAGGTCGACCCCCACGACCCGAGCCGCTCCCGCCGCTTCCAGGCGCCGCGCGACGAGCCCCGTGCCGCAGCCGATCTCGAGGACGGAGGCCCCCGGCAGCCAGGGGGCGACGGCGGCGACCTCGAGCTCGTCGACCAGGGCATGGTAGCCGCCGCCCCGGGGACGGTCGTAGTCGGCGCTGAAGGCGTCGTAGTAGCGGCGCACGACGGACTCCGTCGACTCCGTTCCCGCCGCCCTCGGACCGGGGGACCCCGGCGCCGGGCCCTCCATCCCAGGGGATGCGTCTTGGCCCCGCCTCATCCGAGGACCTCGTCGTAGAGCTCCTCGTAGCGCCGCGCGAGGCGGACCGGGTCGTGGGCGGCGGCGACGCGGCGGCGGCCCGCTCGTCCCATGCGCCGCCGACCCGGCTCGTCGTCGAGCAGGCAGGCGATCGTCGTCCCGAGGGCATCGGCCTCGGTGACGGGGACCGCCGCCGCCGCGCCGTCTTCCGCGAGCTCGGCGAGGGGCCCTTCGTCCGGCACGACGACGGGGGTCCCGACCGCCATGGCTTCCAGGAGCGCCAGGGGAAGGTCGACCTTGCCGTAGGTCTCCGTCGCCGGGAGCACGACGAGGTCGACCGCGGCGAGGAGGTCCGGGAAGCCGTCCACGCGCCCCAGCCAGCGCACCCGGTCGGCGACCCGTCGACGCCGGGCCAGGTCGATCAAACGCCGTTGCTCCGCCGTGTCCTTTCGGGTCTTCGGGCGACAGGCCATCAGCAGATGGACGTCGAGGCGGTCGGGCAGCGGCGCCAGACCGGTGATGGCCCGAGCCGCCGCCTCCCCGCCGAGGGCGAGGTCCCCGGGATAGAGCAGCAGGGGCGCATCGACGGGAAGGCCGAGGCGACGCCGAGTGCGGGCGACCCGCCCCTCCGGCGGCTCCGGGGGAAGCGGCACCGGCGGCGGCACGCGCCGGAGGCGCAGGGGCGAGACCTTGGCCTCCTGGCGCCAGCGGGCCTCGCTCCAGGCGGAGGTCACCACGAGGAGGTCCCCGAAGACGAGGGCGGGGTCGAAGCGTCGGGGGCGGCTCGGCACCGTCTGGATGACCGGGATGCGGCCACGAACCCGGCGACTCAGGGCCGCCGCCCGGGCGGTCGGCGGGCTCGGGGCGAAGACGAAGTGACGCAGGGACTCCCCCCGATGCTCCATCAACCGGCCCAGGGTGCGCGCCCGGTCGGCGCTCGGGGAGGCCCGCCAACCCCTCGCCGGGCCGTGAAGGGCTTCCACCTCGCCCCGGGGCGGGCGCCAGGGGTCGCCCCGGCGACCGAGGAGCCGCGGCTCGTAGCGGACGAGGTGCTCCGCCAGACCGCGAACGATCCTCAAGGTTCCATCTTCCCAGGGCGCGCCCACGGGCTTGGTGACGAGGAGGACTTCTCCCACCGGTCCCGCTACCATACTCGGGATGACCGATGATCGGCGCCCGGGACGCACTTCCCGCTCTCCGTCGGAGGGGGCGTCCGGGGGAGACCCGTTCGAGACCGGCGAGACCCCACGGCGACGCCTCGAACGGCTCCTCGGGGAACGGGTCCGCCGGGCCGTGGAAAAGGGTCTGGAAGCCGGGCTCGACACCCTGAGCCGAACCGATGGGGTCGTCCGCGGGGTGGTCGGCGATGCCCGCGTCCCCCGGGAAATCGTCAACTACTTCTTCAGTCAGATCGACGAGACGAAAAACGCGACGGTGCGGGTCATGGCCCGGGAGTTTCGAGACTTCCTCGAAGCGACGGACCTGTCCGCGGTGCTCCAGAGCGCCCTCACCAGCCTGTCCTTCGAGATCCGCACCGAGATCCGGTTCATCCCGAACGACAAGGGCGGCGTCCGGCCTTCGGTGAAAGCGCAGGCCGCGTCACGCCGACGCGGCGGCCGCCGGCAGGCCGGCGACGACGGCCCCGACGCACCCGACGAAGAGCGGTCGCCCGGGGCCCACGGGCCGGAGCCCGCCCCGACCGGCCAACGGGCGCGGGAGGCGGAAGCGGACCCGACGCCGCCCTCCCCCGGCACCTCCCAGGGCTGATCGTCAGGCCGACCACGGCTCGGCGGCGTTCCGG
>DAPKRP010000775.1:0-2170 GCA_031800515.1 Polyangiaceae bacterium LLY-WYZ-14_1
CGCGGTCCGGTCGGCGATCCCGAGAACTTCGGCGACCTCTTTTCCCTGGAGTTGTTCCCCTGCCGCCGCGACCAGCTGGTCGAGCAGGGTCAGGGCGTCCCGCATCGATCCCGCCGCCTCCCGGGCGACCAGAGCCAGCGCCGCCTCGTCCGTTTCGATCGCTTCCTTCTCGAGGATCTCGGCGACCCGGCCGGCGACGACGTCGTTCGGGATCAGGCGAAAATCATAGCGCTGACACCGGCTCCGGATCGTGACGGGAACCTTGTGGGCTTCCGTGGTCGCGAAGACGAACTTCACGTGGGGAGGCGGCTCTTCGAGCGTCTTCAGGAACGCGTTGAACGCCGCCGCCGAGAGCATGTGCACCTCATCGACGATGATCACCTTGTAGCGGTCCCGGGTCGGCCGATAGGGGATCGATTCCTGGAGCCGCCGGACGTCGTCGACGCTGTTGTTCGAGGCGCCGTCCATCTCGAGCACGTCGAGGTCCACCCCCGCCGTGATCTCCCGACAGATCCCGCAGGTGTTGTCCGGCGTCGGGGTCGGTCCCTGCTCGCAGTTGAGGGCCTTGGCGAGGAGCCGCGCCGTGGTGGTCTTACCGACGCCTCGGACGCCGGTGAAGAGAAACGCGTGGGCCACCCGATCCGTCGTGATCGCGTTGGCCAGGGTCCGGGCGACGTGCTCCTGGCCGACCAGCTCGTCGAAGGTCTGCGGCCGGTACTTCCGCGCGAATACGGTGTAGGCCATGAGGCGACCGAGCGTAGTACCTCTGCCCGGAAGTTCGAGCCCCCCGGGCGGGAACGAGGCGCGTCGCCCGCGTCCACGCTATGACCTCCCCGGGGGCGGCGCCGAAGCCGTCCTTCCCCCGGGCCATGCTGCTCGAGCGCATCCTCGTCGTCGCCCACGCGATCCTCGTGGGCTCTCTCGTCTACCGCGCCGTCCGGCGGGGTCCGGCCCTCTTCGACGCGCAGCTCGGCCGCCGGGACGCGATCCTGGTCCGGCGGCTCGCCCACTGGGCGGTGGTCCCCGGGCTCGTCCTCGGCCGGGAGGCGCTCCGCGCCCTTCTCCTCGTCGGGTTGGGCGGAACCCCGGGGGGGCTCGAGTACCTGGTGTTCCACGCCTGGGTGCCGGGTGCCGACGCCCTCGCCGACCCCGTCGCCGCCGTCGTCATCCACCTCGTGCCCAACCTCGCCCTCCTGGCGGTGGCGGGAGGCATCGTCGCCCGGACCATTCACCGGCCGGGCACGGCGGCCTGGAACCACCTCTGGCTCGAGGTCGCCCGGCTGACCGCCTGGATCACCCTGCTGGTCTACCCCGTGGTCTCCCTGTTGGTCCGGGAGTACGATTTCTTCGCCGCCCGGACCCGCCTCGAAACCTTGCTCCCCCACGCCGGGGACGCGTTTCTGGTGCTCTGGGGGGGGCTGGCGGTCCTCTTCATTCGCTTCGACCGGGGCGCCTTCCGAGAACGCTGGCGACTCCTCGCCACCCCGGTTCGAGACGCGATCGACCGCGCGGAGTCCCGGCTCGAGCGGCACCCGGAGGATGCGGAGGCGCTCCGGGAGCTCGGCCGCGCCTACCTCGCCGGCAACGCCCCGGACCAGGCCATGCCCCTCCTCGACCGCGCGGTGGCCGCGGACCCGGACGCCCCCGAGTCCCGGTTTCTCCGGGGCGCAGCGCACCTGCGCCTCGGCGCGGCACAGAAGGCGAGCGCCGAGCTTCGCGCGGCCGGCCAGCTGCTCGAGGCCGCCTCCCCCCCACGCCCGGAGCTCGTTCACGAGGTGACCCTCGGCCTCGCCGCCGCCCGCCTGGCCCTGGGGGATGCGGAGGGGGCCCTGCTGACCGCCGAGGAGGCCAGCGCCCAGCGTCCCCGGGACCCCCGTGGCCTGCTGTTGACCGTCGACGCCCTGCTCGCCGACGGGCAGCTCGACGAGGCGGAACGTCGCCTCGAGCGGGCCGCCTCTCGGGCCCAGGGGCTGCCGGCCAAGGTGCTCGCGGCACGCCTCGAGGGCCTGCGGAAAACCCTGGGCAAATCGCGCCGCCGGCGGGGGAAACGGAAGGACGCCTCGAAGGACGATCCGCGATGAGCTCGAAGACCGAGGGGCGGGACGACGGGGGCGGGGACGCGGTCGACCCGAGGGCCCCGAGAGCCATGCTCCACGTGGACATGGACGCC
>DAPKRP010000776.1:0-2052 GCA_031800515.1 Polyangiaceae bacterium LLY-WYZ-14_1
GGCGGCGTTGGCCCCTGGGCGGCCACCGGGGTGCAGGGCGAGGGCGACCGCGACGCCGGCGGCCAGCGGCAACAGGGCCATGGTCACGATGGTCCGGGTCATCGCCGGAGGCCTATCACGCCCGGGCGTCTCGCGGTCGCGGGGGGCGGCCTTTCCGGGTGGTCCCGACGGCGTTCCGGGCCGGGACGAAGCGTGCGACCAGGGAACGGAGGGAGGGAACGGACGGTGGAGCTGAGGGGAATCGAACCCCTGACCTCTAGAGTGCGATTCTAGCGCTCTCCCAACTGAGCTACAGCCCCGTCGCCAGGCGGCGAGAGGCCGGAGTGTAGCCCTGGCGGGGTGGTTGGCAAGGGTCGCCTCGCCGTGGCATTCCCTGGGGATGGCGCGTGGTTAGGGCGGTCGCGGCCCCCGCCGGCGGTCCCCCGCGCCCAGGAGCGGACCATGGGCTTTCGCGGCGTCGATTATTTCGGTTTGGAGGACGAGCTCTCGGAGGACGAGCGGCTGGTCCGGGATAGCGTGCGGCGGTTCGTCGACGCCGAGGTGATGCCCGGGATCGCCGGTTGGTTCGAGGCGGGGCGTTTTCCGGAGTCCCTGATCCCGCGCTTTGCCGAGCTCGGCCTGCTGGGCGCCAACCTGTCCGGCTACGGCTGTGCGGGCATGGGGGAGGTCGCCTACGGCCTCGCCATGCAGGAGCTCGAACGGGGGGACAGCGGTATTCGGAGCTTCTGCTCGGTCCAGGGCGCCCTCTGCATGTACCCGATCCACGCCTTCGGGTCGGAGCAGCAGAAGGACCGGTTCCTGCCTGGGATGGCTCGGGGGGAGATCATTGGCTGCTTCGGGCTCACGGAGCCGGACTTCGGGTCGAACCCCTCCGGGATGCAGACCCGGGCGGAGCGTCTGCCCGGGGGTGGCTTCCGCATCAACGGGACGAAGCGGTGGATCACCAACGGGAGTCTCGCCCAGCTGGCGGTGATCTGGGCGAAGCTCGACGGTCGGGTCCACGGGTTTCTCGTGCCGACGGACCGGCCCGGCTTCACCGCGACGACGATGGAGGGGAAGTTTTCCCTTCGGGCGAGCGTGACGAGCGAGCTCCACCTCGAGGACGTCGAGGTCGGCGAAGACGCCCTCCTGCCCGGGGTCTCGGGGATGCGGGGCCCGCTCTCCTGCCTGTCCCAGGCGCGGTTCGGGATCTGCTGGGGCGTCGTCGGGTCGGCGATGGCCTCCTACGAGTGCGCCCTGGATTATGCCCGGGAGCGCGTGCAGTTCTCCCGGCCCATCGCGGGCTATCAGCTCGTTCAGGACAAGTTGGTGGAGGTGCTCTCGGAGATCACCAAAGCCCAGTGCCTGACCCTTCGCCTCGGCCGTCTCAAGGAGCGGGGGGCGCTGCGGCCGGCGCAGATCTCCCTGGCCAAGCGGAACAACGTACGGATGGCGCTCGAGGCGGCGCGCACCTGCCGCGGCGTTCTGGGGGGAAATGGTATCATGTATGATTACCCGGTGGGCCGGCACATGCTGAACCTGGAGACGGTCTTCACCTACGAGGGCACCCACGACATCCACACCCTGATCGTCGGTCAGGACATCACCGGGCTCGCCGCCTTCGACGGTTAGTACCTCTGTCCGGAAGTTCGGTCCGGGATACCGACGAGGACCGGGCGCCGCTCGCAAGGCGCGACGACGAGGAAGGGCTGAACGCCCTTTCGAGGAGGCGCAACGCCGCGAGCGGCGTTCGGGACCGGCGCAAACCCGGTTCGAACTTCCGGGCAGGGGTACTAGAAGGCGTCTTCGAAGCCCGACGAAGCCGGGCTGCGCAGACGGCTTCCTCCTGCACGGTTCGATCAGGCGGGGAGGAACGCGCCAAGGCCCGCCTGCTCGGCGGCGTCCACGAGGGCCTCGTCCAGGTCCTGATGACCGGGGGCCACGAAGGGAAAGGGCAGGACGGGGATCGACCCGCCCAAGCCGCCGGCGAGGAGTTGGCGGTTGCTCCGGCGGCTCGGGTCGTCGCCCGAGTCCGGGGCCAGGTCGACCAGGACGACGGCCTCGGGGGCGGGG
>DAPKRP010000777.1:0-2300 GCA_031800515.1 Polyangiaceae bacterium LLY-WYZ-14_1
GCCGCCGCCCCCTGCCAACCCAGGGGACCCTATTCCGTGAGCGCCCGCCCCGAGGCGGGCGGCGGGATCGGTTAGAGCTTTCCCCGGCGGAGGCTCTCGAGGCTCTTTTCCGTGTAGCCCCGCAGGGTCTTGCCGAGGGTCTTCAGGTCCAGGGTGGAGACGAGGGTATCCGCGAGGCCGAAGGGGAGCATGGTGGCGATGGGTCCCCGGGCGTACTCGAGCATCCAGGCGTGGTCCGGGATGCGGTAGCCCTTGACCTGATCCGGGCCGAGGTAGGCCTGGCTGCCGGGCTCGAAGACGGTGCGGTCCGTCTCCCCTTCGAGATAGACCCACATCTCCCCGTCGAAGACCCAGTCGTAGACATCCGTCGCATAGCGCCCGGAATGTCCTTCGGTCCCGATGGGGGTGCCGAAGAAGATCAGGTACTCGGTCAAGGAGCAGTGGAGCAGGGTGAGCTGCCCCATCGCCCCGCCGGCGTTGTTGAGGATCCAGCGCCGGGGACCCGTCTCCACATGCTCGCCGTACTCCCGGTGGAGCGCCGCGGTGATGGCGTCCATCGCCTCTTCCCGAGGCATGCCGACGCCCTCTCGGACGCACGCGTGGAGGGTCTCCGGGTCGAACACGTAGGCCATGGCCCGCGCTCCATACCGGCCTCCACTCCGGGACGCAAACCCCTCCCCGGAAGGCGGGTGGTCCGCGTCTCTTCTGACGACGTGACCGGGGACCTGGATCGAACGCCGGGGGTCCGCGACGGCAGGGGGCGGTCAGAGGCCGCGTCGCGTCGTGATGACCCGCAGCGTGTCGACCAGCTCGAGGCGTTCCGATAGGGCGCGGGCGGAGTCGAGGGGACCGAGGGACCGCTCGGGGTCGCAGGCCCGAACCGCCTCCTGAAACCGCCGGCGGAGGCGAGCGGCCTCGACGGCGGTGCTGGTGGTGAAGGCCAGAAAGCCGAGAAGGGGCAGGAGGAAGGCGACCAGGCGAACCCACTGGGGGGCGCCGAGGCGGCGGGACATCGCCGGGCCCAGCCCGATCAGGACGAGGGCGAAGACGGCGAGCACCGGCAGGTGGACGTGGTCCGTGAACAACCGCTCGAGGAGGGTCCGCACCTCCCCCGGGGCGTCGTCCCCCCGGACCTCGGCGCAACCTTCGTCGACGAGGAGCCGCGCCCGCTCCTGTTCCAGGGAGAGGGCCTCCGCCACCCCGGCGGCGTCGAGGCGCTCGTCCCCCGGGGGAAGCGCTCCGCCGACCGGGTCGCCGTCGACCCTCAGGCCCAGGCGGTCGAGCTCCTCCGCCAACCGATCCCGGAGGTCGTTGCCTAGGGCGACGTTCAGGCTCACCGCGTTCAGGTCGACCTCCCGCACCTCCCGAGCATCCCGGGGGACGCCGGAGAGTCGATCCGTGAACACCAGCCGCCCGTCGGGTCCCCGGTAGCGCCAGACCGGGTCCCGCGGGGGGGCGTCGTCGTCGTCGTCGGAAAGGTTCGGAGGCGGTTCCGAGTCGGCCCGGACGGCGCCCCCGCCGCCTCCAGGGACCCCGAGCCCAAAGCCGGCGACCCCGACGACGGTGACGACGACGAGCACGCCCCGACCCACCCGGGACCAGCGCGCCCGGTCTCCCCGGGGACGGTTCCGGGGGAGACGATTCGGTGTGGGCGGCTCGCGCATCGCCGTGACGCTCCGGGCCATGCCCTAACACGGGTCGACGGCGTGGTCGCCTTGGACCTGGAATGCTAGCCCCACAGGCTCACTGCCATGTCGCGCGACCCCGCTTCCCCCGGAGGGCGACCTAGGCCCCGAGCGCCGGCACCCCCGTCGCCGCCCCGCGGGCCGGCGACGGACGCTCCTCATGGTCCGCCGCGCCCGCTGTCGACCCAACTGCTGGTAGGGGTCGGGGTCGGCCTGCTGGCGGTGCTGGTCGACACGACGGTCGCTGCGGTCCGTGGCGCCCGGGACCCCGGCCTCGATGCGGTGCTGCGGGGGATGGTCCACCTGGCCGGCCTCTACCTGCCCCTCGGTGTCGCCCTGGGGCTCGCCGTGGGGCTGGCCCTCGGGCTCCTCGATCGGACCCCGTGGCTCGCGCCTCTCCGGGCCCGGCTCGGGGGCTGGGAGCGCTGGCGTCGGTCGGATCCCGAGGCGACCGCCGGGGTGCTCGGGGCCCTCCTGGGCGGCCTGGGCTGGGCGCTGGCGGTCTGGCGCATGGGCGTCTACTTCGCCACCCGCTTCCACCGACCGGAGCTCGCCTTCGCCCTCTTCGCCGCCCTCGCCCTCGGGTTGATCTTCGCGGGCGTCCTGCTGGCGAGC
>DAPKRP010000778.1:0-11765 GCA_031800515.1 Polyangiaceae bacterium LLY-WYZ-14_1
GTTGCACCTTGTCGCTTTCCGCCGCGAGCCAGGCGGCGCGTTCCCCGTCCTCTCGACGGGGGAAGGTCGCCGGATGCACGCTCGGTGGCCGGGGAGGCGACGACTCGAGGGAGCCGGACCCGGCGCCTTGGGTCGTTTCAGACAAGGTCGCCTCCGCCGGCGCCGGCGATCTGGATGCGACCATCCTTTTGGAGGGTCATCGCGGTCTGGACCACCGCCTGCTGGGCGGCTTCCACGTCGGTGACCTTCACCGGGCCCATGAACTCGAGCTCCTCCCGGAGCATCTGCGCCGCCCGGGACGAGATGTTCCCGAAGATGCGCTCCTTGAGGGGGTCGCTCGCCGTCTTCAGGGACAGCACCAGCTGGTCCGTCGAGATCTCCTTGAGCAGCATCTGGAGGCCCCGGTCGTCCACCCCCATCAGATCCTCGAAGGTGAAGAGGGACTGGCGGATGTCCTCGGCGAGCTCGTCGTCGTCGTTGCCGAGCTCTTCCAGGAGCCCTTCCGAGACCTCGGGCTTCAGGTTCTTCAGCATCGCCGCGACCAGGTTCTTGCCGTTCACCTCCCGCTTCCGACTGTCCCCGAGGAGCTCCACCTCGTTGGCGAAGTGGTCTTCGAGCTCCTCCATCACGGATTCCGGGATCGAGGACAGCCGGGCCAGCCGGCTGATGACGTCGACCTGTCGCTCCGGGGGCATCGACTCGAGGAGCTCCCCGGCGCGCTCCGCCGGGAGCTGGCTCAGGACGACGGCGACGGTCTGGGGATGCTCGGGCTCGAGGAGGGCTTTGGTCCCGTCCTTGTCGAGGCGTCCCAGGGTCGCCACCAGCCCGCTGACGGATCCGTCCCCGTCCCAGACCTGTCCCGCCTTTCGCTCCCCGAAGGCCTTACCGGCGAGCCGCCGCAGATAGCCCTCGCTGCCTTCCAGGCTCGCCGGGGCCCCCGCCCGGAGCATCTCGGCGAACTCCCGGTGCACGGCGACGATGGTCGCCGCGTCCACCTCCCGGAGGCCGTCCGTGGATCGCCGGAGGGTGCGGAGCTCGTCCTCCCGCATGTGGGCCATGATCTTGGCCGCGAGGGGCTCCTCCAGGCTCAGCAGCAGGACGAGCGCCTTCTGCGGACCGGTGAGGCCCTCGGCGGCGTTCCCCGGGGCGACGAGAGCGGCGGAGGGGCCGCCTGCGCCCGCCTTGGTCACCGCCGTCGCCGACGACGCCGCATCCGTCGAGGACGAAGCCATCTCAGGCGGCCTCCTTCCGTTCGCCGTCGGCCTCTTCGTGGAGCCAGACCCGAAGCACCCGGGCGGCCATCTCCGGGTCCCGGAGCACGAGCTCCGTCACCATCGCCCGAGTGGCCTGAAGCTCCTCCGCCGTCGCCGGGGATTGGAGCGCCGGGTTTCGAACCTGGCCGGCGACGGCCCCGCCCCCGGCGAGGTCCGTCACGCTGACCGTCTGGGGGGCGTTCTCGGCGGCGAGGGCGGCCTTTCGATCCCGCTCCGCCTTGGCCTTCGCCGCCCGCTTCATCGCCCCCCGCAACCAGAGGAAGGCGAGCAGGGCGAGGAGCCCCCAGCCGATGTTCTTCAGCACCGGCCACCAGGGCAGATAGGGACCGAGCACCTCGTTCGGGCCCGGGGGGCCCGCGGCGGCGACCTCCGTCTCGTCCGATGCGCCGGGGAAGGGAACGCAGCGCACGGTGACGGCGTCCCCGCGCTCCGGGTCGATGCCCAGGGCGCTGCCCACCAGGGCCTCGATCTGCGCGAGCTCGTCGTCCGACAAGGGGGTGAAGGACCGTTCGTCCCCGTCGCCTTCCCACTTGCCGTCGACGACCACCGCCGCGTGCAGCCGGCGCAGCCGACCGATGGGCTCGACGTTCCGCCGGACCACCTTGCTGACCTCGAAGTTCCGGGTCTCCCGCCGGCGGGCGAGATTCGCGTCCGCCTCACCGGTGGTGGGCGCCTCGCCGCCGGGCAGGTTCGATGCGGCTCCGGGCACGCCCTCCGCCTGCCGGAGCTCGCCGCCGTTGCGCTCTTCGAGGATGTCGAGGCTCCGGGTGGCGACCGCCTCCGGATCGAAGGTTTCTTCGGTCCGCTCCTCCCGGCTGAAGTCGACGTCGGCGGAGACCCGCACCAGGCTGTGCCCGACGCCGAGCATCGCATCGAGGAGCTGCTGGACGTCGCGCTCCTTGCGTTCTTCGAGGGACTCCCGGTACTCCAGGGCGTCCCCGGAGAGCTCCTCCTCGTCCCCCTCGCCGTTCAGGCGGCGGCCTTCCCCGTCCACCAGGGTCACGTCCTCGGCGGCGAGCCCCCGGACGCTCGAGGCGACCAGGTTGACGATGCCCCGGACCTGGTCGTCGCTCACCCGCCAGCCGGGTCGCTGGTGGAGCACCACGGATGCGCTCGCCCGGCCTTCGTCGGCGGCGAACAGCGTCCGGGTCGGGAGCACGAGATGGACCCGAGCGCGCTCCACCCCGGCCAGGTATCCGATGGTTCGGGCGAGCTCGCCCTCGAGGGCACGCCGGTACTTCACCTGCTCGGAGAAGTCGCTCTCTCCGAAGCGCTGCTCGTCGAAGAGCTCGAAGCCGACGGTGCCCCCGCTCGGCAGCCCCTCGCTGGCGAGGCTGAGGCGCACCGGGTGCACCTGTTCCTCGGGCACCAGGATCGTCGAGCCGCCATCGGACAGGGCGTGGGGCACGCCGGTCGCTTCCAGACGGGCGACGATCCGGGCCGCGTCGTCGGGCTCCAGGTTGGTGAAGAGCGGCGCGTCGGGCCCCGGGTCTCGGGAGAGCCAGAGCACCGCGCCGACCGCGGCGAGGGCCGCGACGCCCCCCAGAACGAGGGCTCGGGTGCGGGTGTCCAGGGCTTCGAAGCGCGCCCGCAGATCGTCGATGCGGCTGCTCGGGACCTCCGCCTCGCCGTCGCCCTTCTGGCCTCGCTTCCCCTTCTTCTTGGCATCGGCCACGGATCAAGCCCCCATGCGCATGATCTCGCGGTAGGCCTCGATGGCCCTGTTCCGGACGTTGGCGAGGAGCCGGGTCGCGATGCCCGACCGCTCGAGGGCGATCATCGTCCCGTGGACGTCGTAGCTGCGCCCGGCGGCGAGGTCTTCGGCCCGCCGTCCCGCGTCCTTCGCCTGGGCGTCGACGGACCGGATGGCGTCGACCATCACCTCGCCGAAGCCGCCGCCGGCGTCGGCTTCCCCCGACGCCCGGCTCGCCTCGGGCCGGCTACCGGAGATGTCCCCGGCCTCTCGGGGGGTGGGGACGGGTTGCCCCCGCTCGGCGTCGAGCCGGGGAGGCGTCCACGCCTGGGGCACCCGGTCCAACGTCCGCACGGTCCCCGGGTCCGGAGGTAGACCGAGGGCCGCCGTCACGAGCCGCCTCCGATGGAGATCGCGGACCGAGCCATCCCCTTCAGGGTCTGCATGACCGTGACCCCGGCCTCATAGGCGCGGCTCGCGGTCATCATGTTGACCATCTCCTCGACCACCTGGACGTTCGGCAGCTCGACGTATCCGTCCGGGTCGGCGTCGGGATGGCTGGGGTCGTAGAGCCGTTGGGGCGGGTTCTGGTCCTCCCGCACCTCCGGGACCGCGACCATGTAGGCCTGGGACGGGCCGTTTCCCGCGCCGCCACCACCCGGGACCAGGTCGGCGAAGCGGGTCTCCACCGGGACCGCCCGGAAGACGGGGTCGAGCCGCCGGTAGGGCCCGCCCTCGGCGGTCCGCGTGGTGCGGGCGTTCGCGAGGTTCGAGGCGATCGTGTTCATCCGGGCCCGCTGAGCGGAGAGCCCGGAGGCGGCGATCTCCATGGCGCTGAAGAAGTGCATCGAAGGATCTCTCGTCGTGGCGTGGTCGTCGGCTGGGTCGCGTCGAGGGGGCTTCCCCGGGTCAGCCCTGGAAGTCGCCGGCGGCGTAGCGGAGCCCACCCAGGTGGCTCCGAACCAGCGCCGTCGCCGTCTCGTAGCGAAGGTCGTTGGCGGCGAGCTTCGACATCTCCCGGTCCAGGCTCACCGAGTTGCCGTCGGCGCCGATCTGGGCGGTCGGGTCTTCCCGAACCTCGCCGAGGTCCGGAGCCGAGGCGGCGCCGGGGCGGGGAAAGTGGCGTTCGTGACTGGTCGCCAGGCGCAGCGGCGGCCCCCCGAACCCGAGGTCGTCGCCCCCGGCCTCCCCCCGGATGAGCTCGAGGGCCCGGAAGCCGGGGGTGTCGACGTTCGCGATGTTCGAGGCGAGCACGTTGTGCCGCTCCGTATGGAAATCCAGGGAACGGTGCAGCGGTTGAATGGCATCGAAGAGCCCGGCCATGTAGCGGCTTGTTTGCAGCCCACGTGCCATCGCCCCCTTCGATATTTCCCCACTGTTTTCGGCCTCTGGTGCCGCGACGATGCTGGGATCCCGACGCTCCGCCAAGGCGGTGACGGCGACCGATCCAGAGGGCCCGGGGACGAACGACGACGACGACGACGCCGGGACCGATCCCGGCGTCGCCTCGGTGGATACGGCGGGAGGTCAGGCGGCCCGGGAGGCGTCGAGCTGCTTCTTCTTCAGCTTCTCGACCAGCGTCGTCCGGTTCATGCGAAGGATCGCCGCCGCCTGATTCTTGTTCCAGCCCGTGCGTTCGAGGGCCTGCAAGATGAGGGCGTTCTCGAACTGTTCGACGGCGTCCCGGAGGTCGATGCCGTCTTCCGGAAGGGTCGGGTCGCCCCCTCGGTCGCCCGTGGCGTCGGCCGCCCGCCGGATGTTCCTCGGCAGGTCGTTCAGGCCGAGCTCGCCCTCGGAGCGAAGCACCACCATCCGCTCCACCGTGTTCTCGAGCTCCCGAACGTTCCCCGGCCAGTCGTAGGCCACCAGGGCCGCCATCGCTTCGGCGGTGATCCCGTGGACGTCCCGCCCCCGCTTCCGATTGGTGCGATGCAGGAAGTGGGCACAGAGCTCCGGGACATCGCCTTTCCGTTCCCGCAGCGCGGGAAGCTCGATCGGGATGACGTTCAATCGGTAGAGCAGGTCTTCCCGGAACTGCCCCGCAGCGACCATGTCTTCCAGGGACCGGTTCGTCGCCGTGACGATGCGGACGTCGACCTTCTGGCTGCGAACGTCGCCGACCGGGGTGATCTCCTTTTCCTGGAGCGCCCGGAGAAGCTTCGCCTGCAGGGCGATGGGGAGCTCGCCGATCTCGTCGAGGAACAGGGTGCCGCCGTTCGCCGCGGCGAAGCGGCCGACCCGGCCCGAGGTCGCCCCGGTGAAGGCACCCCGGACGTGCCCGAAGAGCTCGCTCTCCAGCAGGTTCTCCGGGATGGCGGCGCAGTTGACGGCGACGAAGGGAGCGGTGTTCCGGTCGCTCGCCTCGTGGATCGCCCGAGCGACGAGCTCTTTGCCGGTGCCGCTTTCCCCCGTCACCAGGACGGTGCAGTCCGTATCGCTGATCCGCTCGATGACGTCGAAGACCCGGAGCAGCTTCGCGTCCGATCCCAGGATGCCGGGGGCGAAGCGTCGGCGGAAGGCGTCCGGGTCCCGCCGAGGGGGCGGCGCCGAGGGAGCTCGGTGCCGGTCGGTGTTCGCCTTGGCGACCCCAGGGCCGCCGCCAGGAAGGTCGTCGTCTCCGTCCTTCCCGCCGGTGCCCTCCGCGCCCCGTTCCACCGCCCGTGCGATGGCGTGATCCAGGACGTCGAAGTCGATGGGCTTGACCAGAAAGTCGACGACGCCGAGGTGCATCGCCGAGACGGCGTGCTCGACGGAGCCATCGGCGGTCATCACGATGGTCGGGGGTACGCCGGGACCTTCGGCGAGCTCGAGGCCCAGCCCGTCCGGGAGTCCGACGTCGGCGAGGAGAACGTCGACCCGCCCTTCAGACAGGACGCGACGCGCTTCGAGGAGGGTGCCCGCCGGGTGGACGTCGAAGCCGCGGCTCGCCCGCAGATGTCGGGTGATCAGCTCGCGAAGGGCTCGGTCGTCTTCCACCAGTAGGACGGTCAAGGACATCGACTCACCTCGGCGCCCGGTCCCGACGGGGATCGGTGCGTCGAGCGTCCCGAACGGCGAGGGGAGGACGGCCTTTGAGGATCGAATTCCCATCCCGGTGGATGGACCGACGAGGAAGGCGTCGTTTGGAGATCCACGTCACGGGAAGAGCTCGATGGCCTCCGCCGCGGACTGCGGCGTTGGAGGCTCTGGTGGCTCCCGCTCGAAGACGAACTCGACCCGTCGATTCTTCGATCGCGCCTCGTCCGAGTCCGCCTCGTCCACCGGCTGGGTGTCGGCGAAGCCCACGACCTTGAGGCGACGTATGTCGAGCTCGTCGTCCTTCCGAAAGTACCGCAGCACCGCCGTGGCCCGGGCGGAGGACAGCTCCCAGTTCGATGGGAAGCGGGCGGTGTGGATCGGCCGGTCGTCCGTGTGGCCTTCGATGCTGAGGCCGGCGGGAAAGACCAAGGCGAGCTCCCTGATCTTGTCGAGAACCGGAGCGGCTTCCTCGCTGAGCTGGTCGCTCCCGGTGGGGAAGAGGATGTGGTCCCGGAGGCGCAGGATGAGCCCCCTAGACGACATCAGGATCTCGACGTCGTCCTGCAGATCGAGCTGCTGGATCAGTCGCTGCATCTCCTGAACCGCCTGATTCTCCGCCTGGTTCAGGGGCACGATGCGCGTGCTCTCCTGCTTCGACAGCTCGATGGGAGACGTGGCGAGGGCCTGGAAGCTGCCCGGGTGCTCGAACTGAACGCCGAAGGCTTCCTTCACGGATCCGAGCATCTCCTTGAAGGACTGGACGTCCATCTCCGCGAAGCTCAGCAGCAGAACGAAGAAGGTCAGCAGCAGGGTGGCGAGGTCCGAGTAGGTCGCCATCCACGCGGGAGCGCCCTCTCCCCCACCGTCGTCGTCGTCATCGTCCAGGTTCATCGGCGTTTCCCGGGTCGTCGTCGGCGGCGCCGGCGGCGCCGGTCAGGCGGCCTGGTCGCCGGTGCGCTCTCCCGGCGGAAGACGGGCTTCCAGCCGGTCCTTGATCACGCCGGCGTTCTGGCCTTTCACGATGGAATCGATGCCCTCGATGACGACCAGCATGTGAGCCGTTTCCTCACCCGTGCGCCGTTCGAGCTTTTCCGCGATGGGACCGAAGATGACGAAAGCCAGGATGGCCCCGTACATCGTCGTCAGGAGCGCGACGGCCATCGCCGGACCGATGGCGTCCGGGTCGGACAGGTTTTGGAGCATCTGGACCAGGCCGATCAGGGTGCCGATCATGCCCATGGACGGCGCCGTCGCCGCCATGAACTTGAACAGCTTGTGGCCCCGCTGGTGCCGCTGCTTCATCGCGATGAGCTCGGCGGTCAGGGTCTCCCGGATCTCCTGCTGGGGCAGACCGTCGACGGCCATCCGAAGCCCCTTCGCCAGGAAGGTATCGTCGACCTGGTGGTTCTCCAGGGCGAGCAGCCCTTCTCGACGGGCGATGCTCGAGAGCTCGACGATCTGCTGAACCGTCGCCGCCGCATCCCCGGGCGGGACCTTCATCGCCATCAGTGCGACCTTGATGGCGCCGATCACGTTGCCCATCGACTCGGCGATGAAGGCGGCGGCGATGGTGCCGCCGACGACGATCAGCACGCTCGGGATGTCGAAGTAGGCGCCGAGGGAGCTCCCGATCAGGATCGAGCCGATGATGAGGCCGAACGCCAGGAGGATCCCCAGTGGGGTCGCGATGTCCGTCCCGCCGCCTTTCTTCCCGTCCGCCATGGCTTTGTCGCTCGGGTCGTCAGAATCCCGTCGAAGAGGCTGCCGGCGCCCGGACGAGCTGGGGTCGCCGGGGGCCAGGCCTCATCCCAGGGGCACCCCCCGTGCCATCGGACGGTTGGCCGACCAGTCGTAGGTGGAATCGACGGCGCCGGGGTAGCCGACGCGTCCCCGGGTTCCCCACCCCATCCCCGGGATGATTCCCCCGTCAGCCGGCATGGGCCCGGGCGACTCTCAGCGAAACAAGGTCCCCCGGGCCGCCTCGGAGATGGCGGCGACGGCGGGGTGCTTGATCCGCCGTTCCACCGTGATCGCGTAGAAGCGCTCCCGAACCTCGTCCGTGCTGCCGACGACCTCGACGCCGTAGGTCTGGACGATGTCCGCTTCGATGATCGTGGGCGCCGGGAACACCCCGGCCCCATGCTCGCCGAACACCTTCATCAGGGCGGAATCGTCGAACTCCGCGAGCACCCGGGGTCGTAGGTCGTGGCTTTCGAAATAGCGGTCGATCTCCCGGCGGAGGGCGGTGCCCTCGGAGGGCAGGAGCACCGGCGCGCCATCGAGGGACAGGGGGAAGTCCTTTCGGAGGGCGCCGGCGATGCCCGGCGTGGCGAAGAAGGCGATGCTGCTCTCTCCGAGCAGGTGGTTGAAGGCCTTCACCCGCACCTCGGATCCCATCGGGGCGTCGCTCAGGACGAGGTCGAGCCCCCGAACCGACAGCTCCCCGAGCAGCCGCTCCGTCTTGTCTTCCCGGACCACGACCTGCACCGGCGGGTCCAAGGTCAACGCCGGCTCGAGGAGCCGGTGGGTGGCCAGCTTCGGCAGGGCATCGGAGCAGCCGACGTGGAGCTGGGGCATCCGGCCCGTCGGGCGGCCTCGCAGGGTGTCCAGAAGCTCCCGCCCCAGGCCGAAGATCTCGTCCGCGTATCGATACACGATGACGCCGACCTCGGTGAGCTCGAGGCGACGGCCCACCCGCTCGAACAGCTTCTCCCCCAGGGCCTCCTCCAGCAGCCGTACCTGACCGCTCACGGTCGGTTGGGTCAGGCGCAGCTCTTCCGCTGCACGCGACACCGACCCATTTTTGGCCACGGCGTGGAAGTATAGGAGATGATGGTAGTTCAGCCACTCCATGGGCTGGACGATACATCGGATAACTCGAAGCGTTCTGGATTTTTTTTTCGATTTGTCGATGAAAGCCGCCGGCCTTAGGCCTTCTGTCCACGATGAGGCTGCAGCTGCGGGAGCGGTCCTGGTGCCTGGAGCCGCCAGTCCGGGCCGTCGCCCGGGACCGTATCCGGCTCGGCCTCGGCCGGCATGCGGTGCGGGTCGCGACGGTTCGAGCGACCTTCTGCCGCGCTCCCCGGGGCGCGGGGGTCGGGCGCCTGGTCCTCACCGCCGTGCTAGCTGATGGCAGAACGCTCTCCGTCGATGCGATCCATGGATACCCGGAAGCAGAGCGCTTCGAGCGCTTCGTCGACCGGCAGGCCCTTCGCCTCGCCCGGGCCGTGGAGCGCGCGGGGGAACGCGCCGAGCCCCCGCCCCCGCCCGTCGACGCTATCGATGCCACCGGCGATGACCCCGGGGGCCGCAGGATGGGGGGCCCGGATGACCTCGGTGCCTCGGGACGGGATCGATGACCTCGGGTGAATCCTTCACCGGCGCGCCCGGGTCGGGCCCGGGAGGCGGCGGCGGCGGCCGGGACGACGCGAGCGGTGTCGCCCCCCGCTTTCCCGTGCTCGACCCCTCCTTCGAGTGGCTGATCGAACGCCTGCTCGTCGCGACCCGCCAGCCCTACGAGGCGGAGCGGGTCCGACGCGCGGTGCTGGCCTGCGCCTCGACGGGCGAGCGCGGCTTCGAGGTCGTCATCCGCTCGGCGGCGGCGGTCGGGCTCCGGGCGACCCGGCACGTCGGCACCGTCGAATCGGTCATGAGCTCCGTCGGGCCCGAGCGACCCGTCGTCGCCCAGACGCCCACGGGCTGGTTGATCCTCGTCGACCGCAGCGGCCACCAGGTGCTGACGGAGCGCTTCGGCACCGCCGAACGCGTCTGGATGGGCGCCTCCGAAGTCCGGGAGGCCTTCGGCGCGGAGCCCAAGCCTCTGCCCGCGGCGGACCGGACGTCGACCTCCTCGGACGAGCCCCCGGTCTTCGAGTGGCTTCTGGTGGATCCCGTCGCCCCCCTGGCCCAGGCCCGCTACGACGCCCTGGCCCAGGCCCGGGGCGGCGATGCGGCTCCGGGCTCCCCGGGAGGTACGCCGACCCCCTTTCGACGCCTGATGGCGCTCCTGCGGATCGAACGGGAGGACGTCGCCACGGTCATCATCTACGGCGCCGGGGTCGGTATCCTCGGCCTGGCCACGCCCGTCGCGGTGCAGGCGCTGGTCAACACGGTGGCCTTCGGCACCCTGGTACAGCCGCTGGTCGTGTTGGTCGCCCTGCTCTTCGGCGGGCTGTCCTTCGCCGCCCTGTTGACCGTCCTCGAAACCTGGGTGGTCGAGCTGCTCCAGCGACGGCTCACCGTCCGGCTCGTCGCCGACCTGGCCCACCGGCTTCCCCGCCTCGACATGGCCTCCCTCCACGGGCGCTACCCGCCGGAGATCGTCAACCGCTTCTTCGACGTCTTCACCATCCAGAAGGCGCTGGCCTTCCTGCTCCTGGATGGCCTGGGGATCGCCCTGACCGCCCTGAGCGGGATGCTGGTGCTGGCCTTCTACCACCCGTACCTGCTCGCCTTCGACGTGCTGCTCATCCTCGGCGTGGTGGGGATCATCGTCGTCGTGGGCCGCCCGGCGACCCGAAGCAGCCTCCACGAGTCGAAAAAGAAGTACAAGGTCGAGGCCTGGTTCGAGGACGTCGGCCGCGCCCCGGTGAGCTCGAAGCATGCCGGCGCGCCGGACTACCACCGCTTCCGGGCGGAGACCCTGACCCGGGAATACCTGACCGCCCGGGATGGCCACTTCCGCCTGGTGATGCGCCAGATCATCGCGGCCCTGGCCCTCCAGGCGGTGGCGAGCGCGGCGCTCCTGGGGATCGGCGGCGGGCTGGTCATCGCCCGAGAGCTCACCATCGGTCAGCTGGTCGCCGCCGAGCTCATCGTCGCCACGGTGGTCGGCTCCCTCGCCAAGCTCGGCAAGCACCTCGAAAACTACTACGACCTCCTCGCCGCCGTGGACAAGGTCGGCAACCTCCTCGACCTACCGATGGAGCCGGAGGACGGCGAGCCGTTCCTCGAAGCCCCCCGGCCCTCGGGCTCCCGGGTGACCCTTCGGGACGTCCGCATCCCCATCCCGGGTGGCCGCACCCTCCTCAAGGTCGACGACGTCGAGATCGCCGCCGGGGAACGCGTCGCCCTCTCCGGTCCGAGCGGCTCGGGAAAGACGTCTCTGCTCGAGCTCCTGTTCGGGCTGCGCCACGCCGCCGCCGGGGGGCAGCTCGAAGTCGACGGCTCCGACGTGCGGGAGCTCCGCCTCGACGACCTGCGGACCCGGGTCTCCCTGGTACGGGGGGTCGAGGTCGTGGAGGGCACCATCGCCGACAACGTCCGCCTGGGCCGCCCGGGGATGCCCTTTCCGGACATCCGGGACGCCCTCGACGCGACCGGCCTCGGGGACGAGGTCAGCGCCTTCCCGGACGGGATCCAGACCGAGATCGCCAGCGATGGCGCGCCCCTGTCGTCGGGCCAGGTGCTGCGCCTCGGCGTCGCCCGGGCCGTGGTCGGGCGGCCGACGCTGCTTCTGGTGGATGACGTCCTCGACCGGCTCGACCGGGAGAGCCGCTACGAGGTCTTCGAGGGCCTGGCCCGGAGCGCCAGCACCACCCTCCTGGTGGTCAGCGACGACCCGGAGATTCACGCCCGCTGCGACCGGACCCTTCGCTGCGCGGCCGGGCGGGTGACCGAACTGCCGCGGGCCGGTGGTGCGGGCAGCCCGGGAGGCCACCATGCGCCGGCCCGGCGGGAAGAGGTGAGCCCATGAGCAGCGCGACCCAGGCGACGGGCGGGATGGCCTCGGGCAACGGCCCGGTCCCGGCCGGCGGTCATGGTTCCGCCGGCGGGGGCGG
>DAPKRP010000779.1:0-2072 GCA_031800515.1 Polyangiaceae bacterium LLY-WYZ-14_1
ACGATCCGCATCACCGTGGGGAATGGCCGGCCCGGGCAAGCCGCCGGCGCTCGCCGCCGCCCAACGCTCCGCCACCGAGGCCGGGGTCGCGGGCGGTCACCTGCCCGGCCAGGACCCGCAGGTAGCGACGGGCCCGGGGGCGAAGGGCATCCACGTCGGCGTCGACCCTCGGGAACGTGTCGACCACGGAACGCGTCGTCCGCCCCCGGCGTCGGTCGAAGTAACCGAGGAACACGGAGCAGCGGGTGGCCCGGGTGATGCTGGCCTCGCCGTAGACGACGGCGTCGGCGGAGAGCGCTCGAGCGATCTGAAGCAGACAGACGTCGTCCAGAACGCCGCAGCGGTGGGCGCGGCGCTGACCGACCGGGTCCAGCGCCTTGGAAAGCACGGTCCACCCCCGAACCCGGCGAGCCTCCCAGCGCAGGGTCCCACCGAGGTCCCGGGCGAGGTCCCGGGCTTCCGCCTGACCCGCGACGGGGTCCAGGATGCCGATCACCGCCCGGGGTCGCTGGGCCCGACCCTCCCCCGGGCCGACCGTCCCGACGGCGGCGAGGGCGAGCAGGCCCCCGGCGACGGCCGGAAGCAGCCGTCCCCGGCCCCGTCTGCCGCGGGTCCTAGGACCCGACGGACACCGATCGGCGCAGCGGGACGCAACGCATCGGGGCGCGGAAGGCACCGATCTCCGGGACCATGCGGACACGAGGCCACCATGTACCCCCCCCTCCGACCCCGCCGCAAGGGCCGGGAAAACGCCGGAGTGCGAATCTTTTCCGGGGGTTGTCCGTCCTACGAAACGTGGAGTCGCCTGCCCAGAAGCCCGGCCCGGGGCCGTTGAGACGGAAGGAGTCGGGTGCTAACGCGAACTTCGAGGCTGGCGGCGTGAACCCAGGAGCCAAAGCCTGCCCGGTCTGTGGCCAACGCTACGACGCCGCGGCGGCCTACTGTCAGCGGGACGGCACCCGGCTCGAAGCCGTCGGTCCGCTGTCCCCGGGGCCCGGGGACGACGGGGAAGCGCTTCTGGGCCAGGTGCTCCTAGGCCAGTTCCGGCTCGACGCGGTCCTCGGCGCCGGGGGGATGGGGACGGTCTACCGGGCCTGGCAGTCCGGCACCGACCGACCCGTCGCGGTGAAGATCCTTCACGGCGAGCTCGCCCAGGACCCGGAGGCGGCGCGTCGATTCGAGCGGGAGGCACGCGTCTCGGCCCAGATCGACCATCCGAACGTCGCCCGCACCCTGCTGTTCGGTCGGCTGCCGGATGGGCGCTGCTATCTGGTGATGGAGTACCTCGAGGGCCCGTCCCTGGCGGACCTCCTCGACGATGCCGCGGGCCCCCTGCCTCCGGGGATCGCCGTCGCTATCGCCCGAGGGGTCGGCGAGGCGCTCGGTGAGGCGCACCGCCTCGGGGTCGTCCACCGGGACGTCAAGCCGGAGAACGTGGTGCTGGTCGACGGGGACCCGACCCGGGTCAAGCTCCTCGATTTCGGGATCGCCCGGCGGCTCTGGGGCGAGCACACCATGGCGACGGAGGCCGGGCTCGTCTTCGGTACGGCCCGCTACATCTCGCCCGAGGGCGCCTCCGGGGAGCCCACGGACGCCCGGAGCGACGTCTATTCCCTGGGCGTGCTGACCTACCAGATGCTCGCCGGGCGGCCCCCCTTCGACGCCGAGAGCCCGGTGGCCCTGTTGCTCAAGCACGTCCAGGAGCGAGCGCCCCGCCTTCCCGGGGCCGTGCCGGCGCCCCTGGCCGACGTCGTCGACGCGGCGCTGACCAAGGCCCCCGGCGCCCGCCCGGCGGACGGCGCCGCCTGGGCCGCCGCCCTCTGCCGGGCCGCATCGGCCGCCGGCCTGCAGGTGCCCGGCCGGGGGATGGGCTCCGCCGAGGCGCCCCGGGCGGTCCCCGGGGAGGGCGCGGCGGACGCCGCCTCGACGGACGTGCGTCCCCGGGGCGACCACGCGGTCCCGACCCTGCTCGAGCATCGACGGGAGGCGCTCCTCGGCCTGGACGGGGACCCGCCGCCTCTCGTCTCCGCGTCGCTCGCCGCGCCTCGGATCTCCCGGCCGACGCCGGCGGC
>DAPKRP010000780.1:0-6173 GCA_031800515.1 Polyangiaceae bacterium LLY-WYZ-14_1
CCGGGCACCCTGGCGAAAGCGTGCCCTGATCCTGCTGAAGGCCGCCTTCTCGGTGGGGATGCTGGTCGTCATCTTCCAGAAGATCCTGGCCCGGGACGGGGCCGAGGCCTTGGCCGACCACCTCGGCACCCTGTCCTGGGGCTGGTTCGCTCTGGCGGTCGCGATGCAGCTCCTCGCGGTGGTGATGGCGACGGTGCGCTGGGGGATGCTGCTCCGGGGGCAGGGCATCCACGCGCCCCGGGGGTTCTTGTTCGAATCCTTCTTGATCGCCCGGTTCTGGGGAGCGTTCACCCCCGGCGGCTTCACCGGGCTCGGCGGCTGGCGCATCTACGACGTCACCAAGCAGACCGGGAAGGCAGCCCGAGCCACCGCCGTGGTGGGCGTCGAGATCGTGCTCGGTCAGCTCGCTTTCGGCACCGTCGTGATGATCGGCTCCCTGTGGGGCGCCCGGTTTCTGGGGACGGAAGGCGTCCTGCTGGTGAACCTGGCCTTTCTGGGGATCATCGCCGTCGGGCTCACCTTCCTGTCCCGTCCGACCCTCTTCCGCTGGCTCGCCGAACGGCTCCTGCCTCCCGGCTACCGCGCCCGGGTCCGTTCCCTGGTGGATGCGGTTTGCGCCTATCAGGGGCGGGGTGGGCTTCTCGCCGTCGCCTGGCTCCTCGGCTTCGGGGTCCACGCCTTCAACAACCTGATCTACGTCTGCGCGGCCCGCGCCCTGGACCTCGACCTCGGCGTGGGGGAGGTCTTCTTCGCCTCGTCCCTGCAGATCCTGGCGACCCTCCTCCCCATCAGCATCAATGGCGTCGGCCTCCGGGAGACGGCGGCGGTCGCCCTCTACACCGCCCTCGGGATCCCCGCGGCCCAGGCGGTGCTGGTCCCGGTGGTCGGTTTCACCGCCGAGATGCTGGTGTCCTCCGTCGGTGGCCTCCTGTTCATGGCGCGGAAGCCCGGGGTGGACCGGGGCCTCACCGTCGAGCACCCGGAACGGGAGGAGGTCGCGGCGGAGGACGTGGTCGACGCGCCGCCCGGGGCGAGGCCGGCACCCGCTCGGGGGCTTCTCCTCGGTGCCGGCGCCGGGCTGTTCGCCGGGGCTCTGGTCGGCGTCGGTGAGGCCGCCGCCGTGCTCGCCGGAGGCTCCGGGAACCCGGGGGTTCTTTTCTACGGGGCGCTCGCCTATGGGCTGGCCTTCGTCATCGGGGGCGCCGCTCTCGGGCTCGGACTGGCCTACCTGGGACGGCTGCTCCACCTCGAAGCGGGGCCGGAAGCGGGCAGCTTCGGACGCCTCGCCGGGGTGATGGTCGCCGGCTCCGTCTTCCTCCTCGGTGTCTTCCGGGTCCGCCGGGACGTCTTCGCCGAGGAGCTCGCCTGGAAGAGCCTCCCGGGGCTCGGCGTGCTCCTCGGGGGGCTGCTCGCCGCCCTGCTCGTCTACCTGGGGCTATCGGCGGGGCTGGGGCGGCTGCTCCGTCGGCCCGGTTGGTCGCGACTCCTGCCCGGCGCCCGGTCCTTCGGCCTCGGCCTCGTCGTCCTCGGGGCGGTGGCGGCGGTGACCGCCGTGGCCCTGGCCGTCGACGGCAGGGCCTCCACCGCCGATCGTTCCTCGTCCCGACGCGCTCCCGGGTCCGGGACCGGCGGCCCGGCCGCGCCGGGGACGGGCCCGATCCTCTTCATCGTCGTCGACACCCTCCGGGCGGATCATCTCCCGAGCTACGGCTACGAGGCCGGGTCCACCCCCCACCTCGACGCCTTCGCCCGGGATGCCATCCGCTTCGACCAGGCCTTCGCCAACGCGTCCTGGACCCGGCCGAGCTTCGCCTCGATGCTCACCGGCCGCTACGCCGCCAGCCACGGGGTGATGGCCAAGCCGGATGCCTTGCCCCGGGACCTGACGACCCTCCCGGAGGTCCTGCGGGAAGCCGGCTACGCGACCGCCGGCTTCGTGACGAACTACAACGTCGCGCCCTACTTCGCCTTCGATCAGGGGTTCGACACCTACCGCTATCTCGAGCCGGACTTCGTCCTCGGGGCCGATGACACGGCGTCCAAGCTGGTCCTGGCTCAGGTGCTTCGCCGGGTCGTAGAAAAGGCCCGGGCGGCTCGGGGGGTGGTCGAACCGGGAACCGCCTACCAGGACGCGGCGGTGGTCAATCGGGAGGTCCTGGCGTGGCTGGACGACGGGGCGCCGGAACCGGGGGACCGCCCCTGGTTCCTCTTCGTCGCCTACATGGACCCCCACGATCCCTACTTCGCCCACCCCTATGACGGGACCGGGGTCGGTCGGGCCGCGACGCCGCATCCGGACCCGGCCGACGCGGACCGCTTGCGCCACCTCTACGACGGCGAGATCACCTTCTGGGACGCCCGCTTCGGCGAGCTCGTCGAAGCCCTGCGCCAGCGCGAGCTCTACGACGACCTCACCATCGTGGTGACCTCCGACCACGGCGAGGAGTTCCACGAGCACGGGGGCTTCTGGCACGGGACCACTCTCTATGACGAGCAGGTGCGGGTGCCGCTTTTCCTGAAGCTGCCGGGGAATCGGCGGGGCGGCACCGCGGTGCGGCACTGGGTCCAGTCCATCGACCTCATGCCCAGCTTGCTCGCCGAGCTCGACCTACCCGTGCCCGAGGGTGTTCAGGGTGGTCAGCTCTTCCAGGGGACGGAGCGGGTCTACGCCGAGGAAAGCCACGAGGGCAACGTCCTCGAAGCGGTTCGGGAACGCCGGGGCACCGATGAGTGGAAGCTCATCACCGCCAACCCGGGAAATCCCCGGGGCCTCGACCCCGTCGAGCTCTACCGGGTCGACCTCGACCCGGGGGAGACGGAGAATCTCGCCGCCGAGGCCCGCGGGCAGGTCGAGGAGACCACGGAAGCGCTGGTCGCCGCCGGGGCGGCCGCCCAGGAAGGGGGCGTCGACGCGGCGGAGGTGGTCATGGACGAAGCGGCCCAGGAGCGCCTCCGAAACCTGGGCTACGCCGTCGACTGACGGGAGCGCTGCGGCTGGGCCGCCGCCGCGGCGGCGGCATCTTCCCGGGCCAGCCGGTCGAGCACCTTTCGGTCCCAGACGAAGGGGCCGAAGGGAAGGAGGGCCGCCAGGCCCGCCTCCACCAGGCGCCGGAAGGGCCAGCGGCGGGCGATGGTGACCTGGAGCGCCACGAGCCCGAAGGCGACGAAGAGCACCCCGTGGGCCCAGCCGACCACCTGAACCGCCAGGGGCCAGCCCGCCAGGTACTTGAGGGGCATCGCGATGCCCAGGAGCAGGAGGTAGGAGACGCCTTCGGCGAGGCCCACGAGTCGAAGGCGGGTGAGGTCGTTGCCCATCGGGCCGGTGGTGTAGAGCAGCCGCGCCCCGGATCAACCGGGCGGGGGATGAGGGACCAGGCCGGGACCGCCGTGGCCCGGAGCGGCGTCGGTCAGGTGTCGAGGGGGGGGTCGAGCTCGAGCCGTTCCTCGAGCAGGAACCGGGGGAGGCCGTCGACGACGAGGTAGGCGACGCGTCCCTCCTGGGCGAGGAAGGCGGCCTCGAAGGCGGGAACGGGCTCTCCGTCGCCGCGGCGGGCGCTCCCGTCGGCGACCCGGCGGCGCAGGGCGTCGAGGGCGGCGTCGTCGCAGAGGGCCACCGGTCCCTTCGTCTCCGGGTCGGCGAGGATGTCGAGGAGGGCGGGGTGCACCACCGGGTCGTCCCTCACGACGGGTCCCTCCCGATCCGGCTCGCGACGGGGCCGCTCTGCCCCTGGTACTTCGACCGCCGGGCGGTCCCGTAGGGCCGCTCCGCGGGGCTGGTCATCGTGTGGAAGACGATCTGGCTGACCCGCATGCCGGGGTAGAGCTTGACGGCGCAGCGACCCAGGTTCCCGAGCTCGAGGGTGATCTGTCCTTCGAAGCCCGGGTCGACGAAGCCCGCGGTGGCGTGGACCACGATCGCCAGACGCCCGATGCTGCTGCGACCCTCGACCCGAGCGACCAGATCCGGGGGCACCTTCACCCGTTCCATCGTCGCCCCCAGGGCGAACTCCCCGGGCTGGAGGACGAAGGCCTCGCCCTCATCGATGGTCACGGTCTCCGTGTACTCCTCGACGGACTTCGGGTCCCGCGGGTCGATGCAGGGCACGTGGGGAAGCCGGTAGACGACGAAGGTGTTGGCCAGCCGCAGGTCGATGCTGGCGGGCTGGAGTTGAAGATCCGGGTCTTCCAGGGGTTCGACCACGATCTCCCCGGTCTCGAGCCGCTGCCGCACGTCCCGGTCGCTCAGGATCATCCGTGCCGACCTGCCACGATCCCGTCCCCTCGGCCAGATGAAGGGTTCCTCGGGGCCGGCGTTCCGGCCCCGGGGGGCTGGGCTCAGCAGGCGGCGCGGTCGCCGGCGCCGAGGGTCTCGATGAGCCCGGCGTCGTTCCGGGAGCCCTGGGCGAAGCCATCGGGGCAGACGCCGAGGGCGACGCAGCAGGTCCGCCAGAAATCGGCCATCGAGTGGCTGTTTTCCTCGAAGCGGATGTAGCGACCGTCGAGGTTCAGATTCCGAGGGTTGCCGGCGACGATGGCCGGAAAACGCCGGAAGGGCCGGGAGACGTGGTGCGTGTGGTTGATGGTGAGGCCCCGGGAGGTGGTCATCACCGCCAGCGTCCCGTCGAGGGCGGTTCCGTCCCCTTCCGGCGTGGCCTCGAGGCGATCGAGGGCGTCCGCCACCAAGCCGGCGTGGGTTCGGAAGACGTGCTCCGTGGGTTCCTTGAAGTCCCGGATCTCGTCCGAGCCGTCGAAGCCCGCGTGCACCTTGATGCGGCGCATCCCGTCGTACTGCGGCATGTGTCGGTCGTGGGCACGGCTGGTGCCGATGGCGATGGCGGCGACGTTGGTCACCCCGCACTGGAGCGCCAGGGTGGCGAGGTCGGCCATCGCCTCCACCTCCTGCTGAGCACCGGAGCGTCCCGGGACCGACGGCGTCTCGCACTGCTGTGCGGCGGCGGCCTCCCGGCGCGCATCGAAGTCGACGAAGGCTTCCTCGTAGCTTTCGAGGCGCTCCCGTTCCGGGCCCGCCAGCCGCGACCGGAGCCGTTCGAGGTCCGCCAGCAGGGCATCCCGGACCAGACGGTTGCGCACGTCCTGGCTCGGGTCCGTGTCCATCGCCGAGAAGAGACGCTCGTGGAGCAGCCGGGCGTCGGTGACGTGGGGGAGGGGCTCCCGGTCCCCGGCGGCGAAGATGTTCATCTCCTCCCGCTCGTTTTTGTTCCAGCCGTCGCCGCTCAGCCCGCAGAGGACCGACTTTCGAGGGGCGCCGGCGCTCAGCTCGTCCGCCAGGTACTGGTCGATGGTGATCGACCGGGGGGGATCGAGGCGCGCGGGACGACCATGGGGCCGGACGCAGGACAGCGCCCCGTAGCCCAGGCCGTGGTTCGTTTCCGCCTCGTCGCCCATGTCGTTGTGGAGCTGGTCGAGGAGCAACATCCGGCCGCGCCGGGCCTCTAGGGGGGACAGGATCGAGGGCCACGTGTAGTCCGACTCCGTGCGCGCCGGGTCGGACCGGCGCACCGAGGCGTCCAGACCCTCGAGGGCGAAGGAGCGGGTATCGAGGATCGCCGTCACGAAGAGGAGCAGGCGCTGGCGTGGAAGGGGCTGCCCCTCCGCCTCGGAGATGAGCTGCCGGGCGATGGGGGCCAGGAAGGTCGCCCCGGCGCCCAGGCCGAGGGACGTCAGGAAGCGGCGTCGTCGCATGATGCCTCGCCTCGTCTTCATTCCGAATCCTCCCCGCGGAGCAGGAACGCGTCGGAGGCGAAGAACCCCGCCACCATCGCGACCACGTCTCCTTCTGCTTGTAGAAGCGTGTCGGCCGTCTCGAGGGCGCAGCCGTGCGCCTCCGTCGGCACGGCGCCCATCCAGTACTCGAAGGCGTGGGCGACGAAGCACTGCCGGGCGACCTCCGATTCGGCCATGCGCCGGGACAGCTCGAAGGGATCGTCGACCGCGCCGTCCGTGTCCGGCCCGCTTCCCGAGAGTCCGCCGCTCGTGTCGACGGGCCGGCCAAGCTCCGTCGTGCGGAAACGACCCAGGTGGTCGAAGGCCTCGAAGGGCAGACCGAGGGGGTCCATCTTCTCGTGACAGCGGGCGCAGGCGGTGTTCTCAGTGTGCATCGCCAGGGTCTCCCGAAGCGTCTGGTCCGGGCCCGGGGACAGAGGCTCGATGTC
>DAPKRP010000781.1:0-2028 GCA_031800515.1 Polyangiaceae bacterium LLY-WYZ-14_1
GAGGGCGACGGCGACCAGGCTCGGGTGCCGTAGCGCGAGGCCCAGGGTGAGGATGCCGCCCTGGGAGAAGCCGGTGACCAGCAATCGTTCGGGCCCGCCCGACCGCACCGGTTCGGGAAGGGTCTCGAGGGCGAGGCGGAGCCGGTCGACGGCGTCGGCGATGGCCCGGGAGAGGCGGTCCGGGTCCCCGTGGGCGATCCGCTCCGGAAGCCAGGTGAAGCCCCGCCCTAGTTCCGTCGGTGCCTGAGGGGCGAGATAGCGAACGGGTCCCGGCAGACCGTAGAAGCTCTCGGACGGCACGTGGGGTCGGTCCCCCCGGCCGTGGAGGGCGAGCACCACCACCGCGGGGTCTTCCGGCGCCGGCGTTCCGGCAGCTGTGGGCGCGGACCCGGTTCCCGGAAGGACGAGGTCGACGAAGGTGATCCCTTCGGCGGTCCGGCGTGGGTGGCGGGCGGCCATCGGCAATCCGTTCCCTACAACGCGTGGCGGGCCTTGATCTCCAGATAGCGCTCGACGGCGGCGACGGCGAGGCGGGCTCCCGGGGCCTCGACCAGGGAGACCCCGGCGCGGCGGAGTCGGTGGGTCAGAAGGCGGCGCTCGTCAAGGAGGTCCGCCGCCGCCGCCCGCCGGTAGACCTCCCGCTCGTCCCTCACCGGGGCGCTGGCGAGGCGCGCCGCGACCTCGTCTTCGAGCAGGGCGCAGACCATCAGGTGGCGGCGTCTCAGGGTCGCCGCCTGCCGGCTGAGCGCATCGACCTGGGATTCGTCGAGCAGGTCGCTCAGCAGCACGAGCAGGCTCCGCCGCGGCACCCGGCGCCCGACCAGCTCGGCGAAGGACCGATAGTCGACCGCCGTCTCCCGGGCCTGCACGTCGAGCACCGCCTGGAGCACTCGGCGCACCTGACCGCGTCCCTGGGCCGGCGGCAGGAACGCTTCCACCCGGTGGGAGAACAAGACGAGACCGACCCGGTCTTCCTGCCGCGCGGCGGCGGCGGCGAGGAGCAGGGCGGCATCGATGGCGTGGTCCAGCTTGGTGCGGTCCCCGAGCCGGGTCGCCATGGTGCGGCCGAGGTCGATGCCGACGATGATCTGCTGACCCCGCTCTTCCCGATAGGCCCGGGTGGTGGGGCGAACCCGCTTCGCCGTCGCCTTCCAATCGATATCCCGGAGGGAATCCCCGGGGACGTATTCCCGAAGCTCGTCGAGCTCGGCACCCCCGCCCCTGCGTAGGGCCCGGCGGCGACCGACGCGGGCTGGGTCCGCCACCCGGGCGACCCACCCGGCCCGACCGGGTCCGAGCACCTCCGGGTAGGCCCGGGCCGCGATCGCCGCTGGGATGCGGTGAAGCCAGGCCCCGAGCCCGAGCGGCCCCTCCCCGCGGAGGTGGAGGTCACCGAAGCGACCGACGCCCCGCCGATCCGGGACGAGCCGGTAGCGGGCTTCGACCCGGCCCCGCGGGGGGAGGTGCAGGGGCAGCTCGTCGGGTTCCGCCCGCCAGCCCCCCGGGGGGTCGTCCCGGAGGACCCCCCGAAAGGGCCGGTCCGAAGGATTCACCGCGAGGACGGTGACCTCGTTGTCGGCGCCGAGAAGCAGGCGCCTCGGCAGCCGGCGGGTGAGGACGAGCCGGGGGGCGCGGCGCCCGTCCCAGACGGCGACGGTCAGGACGAGGGCATCGAGCAGCAGCACCCACCAGGCCGGGGAGGGTCCAGCCCCGAGCCCGAGGAGGGGCAGCGTCCCGAGGATCGCGAGAAAGAGCCCGCGGCCCGGGACGAATCGGCTCCGCGCTGCCGGTCGACCTGCGCTCATCGGGGGACCGGGACGTCGCCGGCCACCTGGTCGAGCGCCTCGTCGACGGTGACGCCGTCGAGCTCGACCTCGGGGGCGAGCACCAGGCGGTGGCCGAGGACGGGATGGAGGGCCCACGCGACATCGTCGGGGGTCACGAAGCCCCGACCGAGGAGCGCCGCCCGCCAGCGGCTGGCGACGGCGAGGTGGACGGCCGCCCGCGGGCCTGCGCCGAGGGTCAGGG
>DAPKRP010000782.1:0-7255 GCA_031800515.1 Polyangiaceae bacterium LLY-WYZ-14_1
GGACGGAGCACGGCGACCCATCCCGGGGATCCAACGCCGGGGGCGCGGGCTGGCTCAACCCCGGGTCGGGTCCCCGACGATGGCGTCGAGGGCGCTAGCGTGCCGCTCGGTGAGCTGCACCACCGGGACCTCGAGGAGGCCGTCGATGTCGAGCACGTCTCCACCCACCACCCCGAGGTCGGTCACCGGGACCCCTTCCCCGACGCAGAGGGCTTCCAGTCGCTCCCGGTGCTCCGGCGGGAAGCTGACCACGACCCGGGAGGGCTCTTCCGAGAAGAGCACGCCTTCCACCGTCTGCTCCCCTCGCCCCGGTAGGGCGACCCGCGCCCCGATGCCTCCGCCGATGCATGCCTCGGCGAGACACACCCCGATCCCACCGTCCGAGACGTCGTGGGCGCTCGACAACAGACGTTCCCGGGCGAGCACCCGGAGCAGACGCTGGAGCCTCGCCTCGGCGTCGAGGTCGATGAGGGTCGCCCCCCCGGTCACCCGTCCCGTGTGCTGGACCAACCATTCGGAGCCCCCGAGGCTGCCTCCCCCCGGGCGCCCGAGGTGCGCGATCGCGTCCCCCTCCCGGACGAAACCCAGGCGAAGAAGCTGGCTCGGATGGTCGACCTGCCCGACCACGGCGACCGTCGGCGTCGGCAGGATGGGGCGACCGTCGGTCTCGTTGTAGAGGCTGACGTTGCCGGAGACGACGGGGATCCCCAGCGCGGTGCAGGCGGCGGCCAGGCCGTCGATGGCCTGGGCGAAGCGCCACATGGTGTCCGGCTTCTCCGGGTTTCCGAAGTTCAAGCAGTCGGTCAGGCCGAGGGGCTCGGCGCCGGTGCAGACGACGTTTCGGGCGCACTCCGCCACCGCCATCGCCCCTCCGTTCACCGGGTCGAGCTGCACGTGGCGCCCGTTGCAGTCGACGCTCAACGCCAGGAACTTGTGGCGTCGTTCGCCGTCGACCTCGACGGGCACCCGGACCACGGCGGCGTCCGCTTCCCCAGGCCGGACCACCGTGCCCGCTCGGACGATGTGGTCGTACTGGCGCCAGACCCAGGCCCGGCTGCCGATGTTCGGCGAGGCCAGCATGCGCAGCAGCGCCCCCGTCGGATCGGTGACCACCGAGCTCGCCGGGCCCTTCGGGACCGCGCGCATCTCGCCGGTGGCCACCCCCTCGAGGGCGGGCGCCTTCTGGGGCCGATCGTAGGCCGGGGCCGCGTCCGCGAGGGCGGCGATGGGGATGTCCACCACGACGACCGGTGCCCGGGGCGCCGGCGTCGCCTCCAGGGGGTCATGCCCCGGGGTCGCCCTGCAACGGAAGCGTCCCGTGTCCGTCACCCGACCCACCACGGCGACGTCGAGGCCCCACTTCTCGCAGACCTCCGTGACCTCGTGCTCCCGGCCGGGCTTGGCGACCAGCAGCATGCGCTCCTGGGATTCGCTGAGGAGCAGCTCGTAGGGGGTGAGCCCCCGGGCCCGGCGGGGGATCGCATCGAGGTCGAGCTCGATGCCATTGCCGGCCCGGGCGGCCATCTCCACGGAGGACGAGGTCAGGCCGGCGGCGCCCATGTCCTGGATGCCTTCCAGGCAGTCCCGGTCGAAGATCTCGAGGCAGGCCTCGAGGAGCAGCTTTTCCATGAACGGGTCGCCGACCTGGACCGTGGGCAGCTTCTGCTCGCTCTGGTCGTCGAACTCCGCCGACGCCATGGTCGCGCCGTGGATGCCGTCCCGGCCGGTCTTCGCCCCGACGTACATCACCGCGTTGCCGACCCCTTCCGCCCGGCCGAAGAACAGACGGTCGGACCGGCAGACCCCGACGGTGAAGGCGTTGACCAGGATGTTCCCGTCGTAGCTCGGGTCGAACTGGAGCTCGCCGCCGACCGTCGGCACGCCGATGGCGTTGCCATAGCCCCCGATCCCGGCCACCACCCCCCGGAGCAGACGCGGGGTCTTCGGGTGGTCCGGCCGGCCGAAGCGCAGCGAGTTGAGGGAGGCGACGGGGCGGGCGCCCATCGTGAAGACGTCCCGGAGGATGCCCCCGACCCCCGTCGCCGCCCCCTGGTAGGGCTCGATGAAGGACGGGTGGTTGTGGCTTTCCATCTTGAAGACGGCGCAGTAGCCGTCCCCGATGTCGACGGCGCCGGCGTTCTCCCCCGGGCCCTGGACCACCCGGGGGCCATCGCTCGGAAGGCGGCGGAGGTGCACGCGACTGGATTTGTAGGAGCAGTGCTCCGACCACATCACGCTGAAGACCCCGAGCTCGGTGGCGGTCGGCGGCCGGCCGAGGTGACCGGCCACCGCCTCCCACTCGGGCTCGGACAGGCCGAAGCTGCGGGCCAGGTGGAGGTCGACGGTCGGATCCCCGGGGAAGGGTGCGGGGGCTTCCGGGGCGGCGTCGCTCACGCCGCTGCTCCCGAGGCTCCGCCCGTGCCGTCGGGCCCTTCGAGGCCCCGGAGCACGGCGAGCCCCGCGTCGTTGCCGAGGAGCGCGTCGGCCGCCCGTTCCGGGTGGGGCATCAGTCCGAGCACGTTCCGCTTCGGGCCGCCGACGATGCCCGCCACGTCCGAGACGGATCCGTTGGGATTGGCGCCCGGATGGCGCTCGCCGTCTTGGGTGCAGTAGCGGAGGACGACCCGACCCTCCGCCTCGAGCTCTCGAAGGACGTCCGGCGCGCACTGGTAGCGGCCATCCGCATGGGCGATGGGGAGGCGCAGTACGGTCCCAGCGCTCAGGTGGGCGAGCAGCGGGGTCGACCCTTCGACGCGCACGTGCACGTCCCGGCACTGGAAGCGGAGGGTGTCGTTTCGCGTCAGGGCGCCGGGCAGAAGGCGGAGCTCCGTCAGGACCTGGAAGCCATTGCAGATGCCGAGGACCGGCCCCCCGCCTTCGGCGAAGCGGCGGATGGCTGGGGCGATGGGCGAGAGGGCGGCGATCGCCCCGGGCCGCAGGTAGTCCCCGTGGGCGAAGCCGCCGGGGAGCACCACCGCGTCGAGACCGGCCCCGAGCTCAGATTCCCGGTGGAAGACGGGGAACGCGTCCGCGCCAAGTCCGTCCTGGAGCGCCTGGAGGGCGTCCCAGTCGGCGTTCGACCCGGGGAACTGGACCACCGCGACGCGCACGGCCCTGCTTCTAGCAAGGCGCTGGACGGAGCAAAAGGCCTCGGGGCTCGGTCTCGAGCCGGTACGGTTCCCCGCCCACCGGACGTTGACCCCGGGCGGTCCGCGTGGAACGTCTGGGCCCGCGGAGAGGAGCGAGGGACGATGGCGGAAGGCACCCGGACCAACACCTTGGCGATCGTCAGCATGGTCGCCGGCATCGTCGGCTGGGTGGCGATCCCGATCCTGGCCCACATCGCCGCCGTGATCACCGGGCACATGGCCCGGGGCCAGATCCGCGGCAGCGCCGGGGCGGAAGATGGCGACGGCTTCGCCCTCATCGGGCTCGTGCTCGGCTACCTGGGGCTCCTCGGCGGCTGCATCGTCGCGCTGCTCGTGGTGTTGGTCTTCGGAGGGCTCGCCGCCTTCCTCGGCGCCGTCGGCCTCGCCGGCGCCGGCTGATTCGCCTTCTGGAGCGCCCCGGACCAGCGAAAACCGTCCCCGGAGGGTCCCGAGGGCGGGAAGTTTGACCCCGCCCGGGGGCTGGGAAAGGCTCTCCCCGTGGTGCCTCGACCTCGGCGGTGCACGCGCCTCCCGGCGTGCTGGCGCGCCGGCCCGGCTCCGACCGCCGCGGCCGTCTTGGGAAGCCTCGTCCTCGGCACCAGCCTGCTGACCACCCCTTCCGCCTCCCGGGGCATGGATCGGGAGCCGGTTTCCGTGACCAGCGCCGCGGCGATGCGCACCGCCTGCCGGGACGCGGAGGGGGAAGGGCCCCGGTCCCTCTTGGTCGTCGAGGTCCCGGAGCCAGGCTGGTCCTTCGCCCCGGAGGCCGACCCCGGGACCGGGTTCCTCCCCGTGGACACCCGCCGGAACCTCCGGGTCTTCGAAGGGCGTGTCGAGCTGCTGCCGGCCCGCCTCGAGCCGGTCGGCTTCTACGCCTCGGAGGAGCGGATGGCCGAGCTCCGGGCGGTGGCTCGCCGAGGCGGCCGGCTCCGACTCGGATTCTTCCTGGGCTTCGACAATCACCACGGCACCCTGTGCCTGGTCCGCTCCAGCTTCGGCGTGACCCTGGTGAAGATGGACGTGGCCTTCGCGGAGCTTCTCGACGCCCAGGGCCGGGTGGTCGCCCGGGACGATACGGAACGCCTCCGCGCCTGGATGGACGACCTCGAGCGGGACGGGGTGCCGGGGGAAGGTCCCCGGGGCATCTTCGCCGACGCCACCCTGGCGGACGGCCCCGGCGGCCTTTCCGGGGACTGGCAGCGGGCCCTCGACGAGGCCAACCGCGGCGCCGGGGCCCGCGCCCTCGCCCGCTGCCACCGCCGAGGGCTCGCCCGGGGCGCCGCGCCGGATGGGCAGGTCGTCCTCCGGCTCGCCGTCGATGGCAGGAGCGGTCGGGTGGACGACGCCTCCGTCGCCCTCTCCAGCATCGGGGACGACGCCGAGGGGCGGTGCATCGCCGACGCGGCCCGAGCGTCCCTTCGCTTTCCGCCGCGGCCTGTCGGCTCCGTCTCCGTCAGCGTCGTCGTCCGCCTCGCCCGCTGAGAGGGTCGCTCAAACCAACGCTCCGGTCGCCGCGGTCGGCTGTTTTGACCGACCCATCGAGACGATGTGCCTCGCCCCCCGGTCTTTTTCGAGGGCTGTCGGGGCAAACGGTCTCGGTCTCCCGGCCGCTTTGTGATAGGCCCGCGCCCGCGGCCGGAGGACCCGAACCGGCCGGGAGGGACGCATGGAGCAGGATTGGAGATACCGGCCGCGCAGCGCCGCGGCGCGATGGGGCCTCATCCTCGCGGCGCTGACGGCGCCGTTCTTTCCCGCCGGGGCGGCCCGCGCCCAGACCGCGGACCAGGAGGGGACCTTCAACGAGGACGCGGTCGACCCCGCCGCGGCCGAGGTGGTCGAAGAGACCGCGGTCGACTTTCAGTGGAACGGCGGCATCACCGCGATCACCGGCAACGCCGAGACCTTCACCGCGAACACGGGGGTCAATTTCTCCTTCCAGGAGGGGCCCCACCTCTTGACCTCCTCCCTCCAGTTTTCCCTGGGCTTCGCCGCCATCGACGACGACCCGGAGACGGCGGGGGTCGACGAGGAAGCGGCCGTCTTCGACAACGAGGTCGCCCGGAACCTGCTGCTCCAGCTTCGCTACGACTTCTTCGCGAGCGACGCGGATGCGCTGTTTCTGGGCCTTCGCGGCACCCACGACCCCTTCGCCGGCCTCGACTTCCGCCTGCAGGTCCAGCCGGGCTATTCCCGGAACTTCATCGCGACGAAGGAAAGCCGGTTCTGGGGCGAGGTCGGCTACGACTTGACCGTCGACTGGGAAGACGGGGGCGACGACAATCCGGTCGATCAGCACTCGGCGCGTGGGTTCCTGGGCTACACGAACAAGATGAACGCTTTTCTGACCTATAACGGTGGTTTCGAAGTGTTGGTCGATGTCGTGGACGCGGAGAACACCCGCCTCTTCTGGAACAACAACATCACATCGAAGGTCAACGACGTGCTCTCCATTTCTTTGGAGTTTCGGCTGATCTACGACAATCAGCCCGTCGTCACGACGGTGACGGACGACCTTGGTAACGACGTCGCCGTCGAGGCAGAAGCGCTGGACACGCGTACCGTCTTCAGCTTCATCGTCGACATCATCTGAAGAGGATCGGGAGACATCATGCAGGAACCTACACAGGACGCGACGGAGATGGTGGAGCAGGGCGTCTCCGCCGTCGACAGCGCCATCAACGCTTTGGTCGAGCTGGGTGCGGAGTACGGGCTCCGGGTCATCGGGGCTCTGATCGGGCTCTTCGCGGCCCTGATCGTCGCCAGCTGGGTCCGGGGGATCGTCCGCAAGGGCCTGAACACCGCACGCTTCGACCCGACGCTGACCCGATTCTTTTCCAACTTCGCCCGCTATACGGTGATCACCGTCGCGGTGGTCGCCATCCTGGGCGTCTTCGGGATCGAGACGGCGAGCTTCGCCGCCATCCTCGCCGCGATGGGCCTGGCTCTGGGCCTGGCTTTCCAGGGCACGCTGTCGAACTTTTCCTCTGGCGTGATGCTCTTGGTCTTTCGTCCCTTCAAGGTTGACGACATCGTCAAAGCAGGAGACGTCTTCGGCAAAGTGACCGAGATCGATCTGTTCACTTGCCACATCGATACGTTCGACAAACGTAAGTTGATCGTACCGAATGGGCAGATCATTGGCGGCATCATCGAGAACGTCAACTTCCACCCAATCCGCCGGTGCGACATTGCCGTCGGTGTCGAATACGCCGCGGACATCGATGAGACCCGGAAGGTGTTGGAAAAGGCCGTCGCAAGTATCGAACAAAAGATCGAGGATCCAGCCAGTCAAGTCTTCCTCTCCGGCCTGGGCGCATCCTCCGTGGACTGGGTCCTGCGCATCTGGTGCAAAACCGAGGACTACTGGACCGTCTACGAGGCCGGTATCCGAGCCGCGAAGATGCATCTGGACGAAGCGGGCATCGGCATTCCGTTCCCGCAGATGGACGTGCATCTCGACGGGCGCCTCGAGCGGGCGGCGGAGTAGGCAAGCGCGGGACGGCGGTGGCTGATCTTCCGATATTCCTCGTCGCCGCGCCTTACCGCCGACGCCGCCTTGGCTCCGCGGCTCGGTCGGTTATTTTGACCGACCGCTCTGAGCAGCCTTCGCGCCGTCAGCGGTCGCCGTCGTCCCCGTCGGTCCCATCGAGGATCCCGGCGAGCTCGGCGTGGTGCCGGTCCGCCAGGCTTCCGACGGCTCGGACCGTGGAACGAAACGCCCGCCGGTCGAAGTTCGAGTCCGTGTTCACGATGGCCGACAGGCGGACCTCTCCGTCCGTCGAATTCCACTCCAGCTTCCCGACCAGCAGCCGCCAGTTGAGCTCCATCAGGCGGGTCAGCAGGGCCGGGGTCCGTGGGTGCTCCGCCGGGGCCTCGAGGTAGCGCCCGACGAAGAGGTAGGCCGTGTCCGTGCCATCGTCGTAGACGACCTCGAGGTCGAAGGCGCGGCCGGAACGGCGTCCTTCGACGGTCCAACGGCAGCTGCCCCGCAGCCGCGTCTGCACCCGGCAGCGGGGGGCGAGGCGCAGCGCCTCGAGCTCCCCCCGGATCGCGTCCAGGTAGCGGGGCGCGTTGGGTGGGTCGTCCGCTTCCGGCGACGGGGCGGG
>DAPKRP010000783.1:0-2040 GCA_031800515.1 Polyangiaceae bacterium LLY-WYZ-14_1
GTCCAGGCGCAGCTGGGGCGGGGAGCCGGTGGTGATGTGGAGGTCCGACTCGCCGCGCTCGACCATCACCTTCAGGAGCTGGGGGAGGGATACGCGGGGGCGTTCGGCAGCGGGCGT
The DNA here is from genome assembly GCA_031800515.1 of Polyangiaceae bacterium LLY-WYZ-14_1. Lineage (GTDB taxonomy): Bacteria > Myxococcota_A > Polyangia > Polyangiales > DAPKRP01 > DAPKRP01. Next base: position 118 of record DAPKRP010000783.1, read on the forward strand.
GGCCATGGGGGGAACTCTACCAGGGCGGATGGGCGACCGTTCCGAAGGAACGGCTGGCGGGGGACGGGCCTGAAGTCGACCCCGGGAACCGACCCGCTGAACAGGTGTCACACCTCGAGCCGGGTCCAGAGCCCGCGGCGCATCCGGGCCTTGCTGCGATCCGCCCGGGAGATCTGCCGGGCGACGGTCCAGGCGGCGAGGAGCCGGCCCTCGTCCCCGAGGCCGGGCACCAGCTGTCCGTTGCAGAGGAGCAGCCGGCGGAGCGGTGTCCGGGCGGGAAAGGCCCCGAGGCCCGCCGCCTGGCGCACCGGGTAGGCGTAGAGGGGTTCCATCGTGCTGGGCCCCCGGGTCCACGCCGGGCCGGGAGCGGGGAAGTCGCCCTCCGGTCCGACGGGGCGCCGCCCGTCGTGGGGGGAGTCGACGAGGAGCACGTGCCGCCCGAAGAAGGGAACCAGCTCCCCCAGGGCGCCGAGCACCCGTTCCCGCACCATGCCGATGTAGCCGGGCTCCTCTTCGACGGCCCGGCGGGGGAGGAGCGCCTCGACGGTCAGGAGTCGGGCGTCGGAGGCGGGGTCGCCGTCCGGAGGGAACGGGGGACGGCCGACCCGGAGCAGGTTCTCCCCGTGGAGGGGACGGCCCTCGTCCCGAAGGAAGACGGTGTGGGTACCGAGCCCCTCCGGGATCCCCTCCCGGCGCAGCACGACGTGCATCAAGAATCGGAAATACCGGGGGCGCGGCTCCCCCCGGCGCTCGAAGAGCTCTTCGAAGGGTCGGCGGTCACCCGTCAGCCGGAGCAGGCGCGGAAGGTCGACCCCGGCGACCACCCAGCCGGCCCCGATCTGCTCCCCGGAGCCGGCCAGGGTGACGCCTTCGGCCGTGCCCCGGCGCAGCCGGACGAGGCGCACCCGTTCGTCCAGCCGAAGCTCGGCGCCGTAGCTCTGCAGACGCTCGAGGAGGAGGGCCGCGAGCCCGCCGGGCCGGGCGAGGTGCACGGTCCCCTCGATGGCGTTCCCATAGAGCCGGGGGGCTCGAAACGGGTGCGCCTGGTCCGGGTCCATGCCCCCGACGAGCCGCACCGTCGCCTCGACCACCGTGCGGAACGGGTGGCGCTCCGGGAGCTCTTCGAGGGGGTCCCGGCCCTCGGGCCGGGGACGGCCCTGGGCGTGCTCCCGCCGTTCGAAAAAGGAGCTGGGGGGCCAGGCCAGGTCCCGACCCACCCAGTCGTCGAGGCGAGCCTGCGTCCGCTCGACCCACCGGTGGAACTCCTCGATGGGGCGCCGACCCTCGGGCATCTCCCGCTCGAGCTCGAGCCCGAGCTGCTCGGGGTCCAGGGACAGGTCGACCCGATGGTCCGGCAGAACGACCTGGAGGGGGGGCGTCCCCGGGACGGAGCGCCGGCTCCAGACCTGCCAGAGGGCGAGCTCTTTCAGGATCCGCCGCGTCGCCGGCGACCGGCTCCCGGTGAAGAGGGTCGGCTCCCGGGGGAGCTCCATCCCGCCGACTCGGTAGGTCGGCGCCGGATCCCCGTGCCCGAGGACCAGCACCCGGAAGCCACGCTTCGCGAGAAGCGCGGTGGCGGCGAGGGCGGCGGGATCGGTCCCGATGGTGACGACGTCGAAGAAGCTCGAGGTCATGAACCGTCGCGACCCTCTCCGGCGCGTGGGGGAGGGTCGTCGCCGACGTAGGGGCCCGGGGCGAAGGAAACGCGAGCGGCGGCGTCCCCCTCGCCGGGGTCTCCGGGCCCGGACACCACCCGCCCGATGGGCGCCACCGTCTCCCCGGCATCGGCCAGGGCGGTCGCGACCTCCGCCGCCGCTTCCGGGGCGACGGCGACCACGAGCCCGATGCCCAGGTTGAAGGCGTGTCGCATCTCCGCCTCCGAGACCTCACCGGCCTCCTGGATCAGGTCGAAGACGGGGGGCC
>DAPKRP010000784.1:0-6446 GCA_031800515.1 Polyangiaceae bacterium LLY-WYZ-14_1
CCATGCCCTCCCGGATCCTCGTCGAGGTCCCGGTCGCCCCGCCGGCGAGCTCCCGGACGGATGAAGCGGCCCGACCTGCGCCGGCGGCGCCCCTCCCCGATGCCCCCGGGGGCATCGTCCCGGGTCGACTGGCGCCGGACCAGGGCGATCCCTCGGAGGCCTCCGGCCGGTCGACCCGGGTGGCCCGGGACGGAGCCGGCGAGCCCGAGTTCATCGACGTCCTGGTCACCGGCTCCCGGGTACCGGAACGGGCGGACGAGGCTGTCGTGTCGACGGAGGTCATCGACCGGGAGGCGATCGAGCAGGGGGGCTTCCGGGACGTCGCCGAGATCCTCGAAGAAAGTCAGAGCGTCCAGGTCGTCCGGAGCTTCCGGGGCGCCGAGCTCTGGCTGCGGGGGCTCGACCCGGAATACACCCTGGTCCTGGTCGACGGCGACCGGGTGCCGGGGCGCACCGGCGGCGCCATCGACCTGAGCCGCTACGGCGTCGAAAACGTCGAGCGGGTCGAGATCGTCCGCGGGCCGAGCTCCGCCCTCTACGGGTCCGAGGCCATCGGCGGCGTGGTCAACATCATCACCCGGCCGGCGACGGACGACGACTTCGAGGGCGACGTCCGGGCGAGCTATGGCTCGAACGGGGTTCTCGACGTCACCGCTCGCGCGGCGGGGTCCCCGGCGGAAGGCCTTCGGGTCTCCGCCACCGGGGGCTACCACCGGGCCGACGCCTTCGGCCAGGCGACGCCGGATACGGCCACCACCGGCAGCGCCCGGGAGCAATGGTCGACGGGGGGCCGTCTCGAGTGGCGGCCCTCGGACCCGCATCTGGTCGGGGTGAGCGCCAACTACAACCGGCTCCAGCTCGAAGGCGTCGATGCCGGTGCGGGGACGGCGGTCTTCGACCGCACCCAGCTTCAGGAACAGACCGAAGCGCGCCTCACCCACCGCTTCGCCCCGAACGAGCGCCTGTCCCTCGAGACCCGGGGCTTCTACAGCCGCTATCGGGAGCAGTACCTCCTCGACCAGCGGGGCTCGAACCGCCTCGACAGCTACGAGGACAGCCGGGAGCACCTCGCCCAGGTGACCAGCACGGTCCGGATCGTCGCGAGCCCGGAGCACCGGGTGGCCTTCGGCTTCGAGCAGATCATCCAGCAGCTCGAGTCCCCGCGACTCTCCGGCCGCGGCCGCCGGACGCGCTTCGCCTTCTTCGCCGAAGACCGCTGGGCCCCCGTCGACTGGTTCGTCCTGAGCCCGGGGATCCGGGTCGACATCGACTCCCAGTTCGGCAACCAGGTCTCGCCGAAGATCGCCCTCCGGGCGGACCCGACGGACGACCTCGTGCTTCGGGCGAGCTACGGGCGGGGGTTCCGGGCGCCGTCCTTCCAGCAGCTGCTTCTGCGCTTCGAGAACCCGGCGGTGGGCTACGTCGTCGAGGGGAACCCGGACGTCGGCGCGGAACGCAGCCACGGCGTCGACGCGGGCTTCGAATGGCAGGCCGCCCCGGACGTTTCCTTCGGGGCGAGCTTCTTCCGGAACGACATCCAGGACCTCATCGCCGTCGTGACCGCCGATTCCGGCGGGGCGGCGGGAACGCTGTTCACCTACGACAACATCGCCTCCGCATGGACCATGGGGGCCGAGTCGACGGCCCGGGTCCAGCTCTTCGACCTCATCGAGCTCGGGGCGGGCTACTCCTTCACCGTCACCCGGGACGAAGAGAACGACCGGCAGCTCGAAGGCCGCGCCCGCCACCGGCCGACCGCGTCCCTGCGGGCGACCTTCGACTCCGTCGACGTCGACGTCACCGGCCGGGCCGCGGTGCTCGTCGGCCGGACCTTCTACCTCGACGAAGACGGGGACGGCAGCGAGGAGCGGATCGTCGGCGACCCCCTGACCCAGCTCGACTTCCGGGTGGAAAAGCGCTTCGGCCGGCACCTGGGCCTGTTCCTCGGCGTCGACAACGTCCTGGACGCCGGAGACCGCTTCACCGTGTTTCGGCCCCGCACCTTCTACGGCGGGGCCTGGGGAAAGTACTGAACGAGAACAAGGCTTCGAGGTTGATCATGATGCTGCTTGAACGACGATGGAATCTCGGTTGGTCCCTGCTGATCGCGGCGGGGCTCGTCGCGGGTTGTGCCAACGACCTCGCCCCCTCGGACGACGGTCCCGTTCCGGGCGACGACGACGATGACGACGTCATCGTCCCCGGGGACGACGATGACGACGACGACGGAATCCCGGCGGTGACGGGCGCCTTCACCCACAGCCTGGACGACGACGGCGTCACCATCACCACCGTCGCCGACGCCACGGACACGGACGTCTGGCAGCACCTCGACTTCGACACCGGCTTCGCCACGGACCCCGACGAAGCGGGCTGGGACCTGGCCTTCTCCCGCTTCCGGGTGCGCGTCAACGGTGGTGTCTCCGGCGACGGCGGGGTCGAGGTTGCCGCGCTCTCGGGCACCGACTTCGACGCGGTCACCAACGCTCCCACGGAAGGCTGGACCAGCAGCTGGGAAGACGGCGATGACACGGACGAGGATCCGGACAACGTCTTCAACAACGGAACCGACGACTGGTACGACTACGAGCTGTCCACCCACACCCTGACCCCCCGGGACGTCACCTACGTCGTCGCGACGACGGATGGGGGCTACGTGAAGCTCGCCTTCGACGGCTACTACGACGACGCCGGCACCCCCGCGATCATCACCTTCCGCTGGGCCGAGGTCGATCCCCCCACCGGCGAGGTCGACGTGCCCGCGGACGCGGTGGCGGTCGATGCGTCGGACCGGGAGACCTGGGTCTACCTGTCCGTGGCCGACCAGGCGGTGGTCGAGGTCGCCGACCCGGAGGAGAGCATGGACTGGGACGTCGCCTTCCGCCGCACCGAGGTGCGCACGAACTCGGGCACGAGCGGCCCGGGCATCGGCGGCGCCCGGGAGGACGACAGCGAGCTCCCCTTCGGCGCCATCGCGAGCTCGACCACCTTCGGCTTCGTCGCCGACGAGGTGTTCACCAGCGCCCGTCCCGGGGCGCAGCCGACCAGCGTCAACACCGCCCTCGGAGGCTGGTTCGACTACAACCCGATGGGCCGCGTCGTGACCCCCGGGGACCGGACCTACCTCCTCCGGACCGCCTCCGGGGACTACGCCAAGCTGCGGGTCTGGACCTGGGACGATGGGCGGATGGACATCTCCCTCAACCCCGTCGACCGGCGCATCGACTATCCGTCGGTCACCGTCGATGCCCGGGACGGCGATGAATGGGTCTACGTCAGCCTGACCGGCGCCCGGGTGCTCGAGGAAGCGCCGGAGGACCCGGCCAACGACCTCTCCTGGGACCTGGCCTTCTCCCGGACGCTCATCCGGACCAACGGCGGCACCAGCGGCGTCGGGGCCGGCGGCGCCCTGCTCCTCGAAGGGGAGACCAACATCGTGCTGCTGACCGAGCTGCCGACGGAAGGCTTCGCCGTCGACGAGGAGTTCGCGAGCCGGCCCGGGGTGGACCCGACCAGCAGCAACCGGGCCCTCCAGGATTGGTTCGACTACGACGGCGCCACCCGGACCGTCAGCCCGGCGGAGGTGGTGTTCGCCATCCAGACCGCCGACGGGGATGTCGGCGCTCTGCAGGTGGACGGCTGGGACGACGGCATCTATGAGGTGACCTTCTCCTTCCCCGGGGCCGGCCGCACGGAGCTCTGATCCGCGGACCCACCGCCCATGCTTCGACAGGAAACCAGATGATGATGCTCAAGATGCGCGCTTCTCGCCGTGCCGCCGGCAGGCTCGCCGACGGCGGCACGCTACTACGACACGCCCTGCCCGGGCCGTTGGCCCTGGCGCTGCTCCTGGCCGCCTGCGCCACCGGCGGCGGGGCGCGACCGGCGACCGAGTCGAGCGCCGACGCCGCCGAGGCGAACGGTGACGAGGCTTCGTCGGAAGCGACCGAGCGGGAATGGGTCGACGCGGAGCTCCGCCTCGAACAGCCCGGCCGGATGCTTCCCCCGATGCCGACGGCGGTCACCAGCTTCGGCGCCGTCGCCACCGACGGCCACCTCTACACGCTGGGCGGCTACTTCGGCGAGCCCCACGCCTATTCCAAGGAGTACCAGTCGGCCCTCCTGCAGAAGCTGCCTCTCGACGGCTCCGGGGGCTGGGCGACGATCGGCCAGATGCCCGTCGGGCTTCAGGGCCTCGAGCTCGTCGCCCACGACGGTCGCCTCTGCCGGGTCGGCGGCAACCAGGCGATGAACGACGAGGGGGACGACATGGTCATGCGCTCCGTCGCCGACGCCTCCTGCTTCGACCTCGCCTCCGGCGACTGGGCCGACCTCCCGGCACTTCCGGCAGCCCGATCGTCCCACGCCGCCGCCGTCGTCGGTGACACCCTCTGGGTCGTCGGCGGCTGGACGATGGACGGCGAGGCGGACGAAGCCCGCTGGGCGTCGACGGTGGTCGGCATCGACCTCGCGGCGGCCAAGGCCGCCACCTCCACCGAGGAGGCGCCGAGCTGGAAGACGGTTTCGGCGCCCTTCGAGCGGCGGGCCGTCGGCGCTGCCGCCGCCGGGGGCAAGCTGGTCGTCCTCGGGGGCCTCGACAAGGACCGGGAGATGTCGAGCCGCGTCGACGTCTTCGACCCGGCCACGGAATCCTGGACCCAGGCCCCAGACTTCCCCGGGAACGCCTTCGGCATCGCCGCCGTCGGCATCGGGGACCGGGTCTACGCGTCGGGCAAGGACGGCATGGTCCACGCCTGGACCGTCGGCGCGGACGCCTGGGAGCCGGTCTACGAGCTCGCCTTCAACCGCTTCTTCCACGAGCTCGTCGTCGCTGGAGACCAGGAGCTGGTCGCCGTCGGCGGCATCGGCGGGATGCACACCTTCGGCCGCACCCGGCACGTCGAGCGGGTGCCCCTCGGGCCGGCGGGTGCCGACGCCGGAGGCGCGGTCGTCTCCATGTGGACGTTGAGCTACCCCGGGGCGGCCAAGAACCGGCAGGGCTGGTTCCGCCAGGGCGATTTCCTCTACGCCTTCGGTGGCAACAACAGCCTCGGCCAGCACGACTTCGAGCCCGAGAACTTCGAAGCGGCGGGCTGGCGCCTGCACGTACCGTCGGGCCGTTGGCAGCAGGTCTCGGACTTTCCCCGGAACCGGCAGAGCATGGTGACCACCACGGTGGCCGGCACCGGCTACGCCATCGGCGGCTTCGGTCACAACGGGGAAGACGCGGTCACCCAGCAGGAGGTCTTCGCCTACGACTTCGAGAACGACGCCTGGACGCCCTGGGGCGGGCTGCCCCGGGGGCGGACCCAGTTCGGTCTGGCGTCGACCGTCGAAGGCGACCTCTGGATCCTCGGTGGCTTGAACTACGACCCGGCCCGGGAAGGGCGCGCCGCCTTCGACCACGTCACCAACCTCCTCAAGATGCCCACGGACGTCGAGGAGCCGAAGGACTTCACCGAGGTCGATGGCGTCGCTCTGCCCGCCACCCGGCGGGCCTTCGCCGGCGCCGTCCTCGATGGCCGCTACTACATCATCGGCGGGATGCGGGAAGGCTTCGAGTTGGTCGACGACTGCCTCGCCTTCGACGTCGACGACCGCACCTTCTCGGAGGTCGCCTGCCCGAACTCGGGAGCCCGCCTGTCCGGCGACCTGGTCGTCGTGGGCGACGCCCTCTACCTGGTCGGCGGCTCGATCCGGGGTGAGGACGGGATGAGCGTCGAGCGGTCCATCGAGCGCTACGACCCGGAGTCGAACACCTGGACCGTCGTCCTCGACGCGCTGCCCTTCGAGCCGCGGCACGCCCGGGCGATCCCCTGGGACGACCAGCGGCTGCTGGTCGTCTCGACCCACACGGAAGAGCCCCTGGCGCGCTTCGCCCTCGTCGACTTCGGTCGGCGATGAAGGCGGCGGGGGCGCACGGGGCCCGGCGGAGCGGGCGCGACCCGGAGACCGACGCCGGGGCGCCCGCCCCCTCCGGGTGGGGACGCCGCGGCGCGCCGCTGCGCTCCCTGCCCGCCGTCGGGCTATCCCTCCTGGTCCACGCCGGGGCCGCCATGCTGCTCGGCATGGCGGGGCCCGGCGGCCTCGCCGCGGCGGGTCTCGGGAACGGTCCCCCGCTTCTCGAGCTGTCCATCGTGGCCCCTCCGGCACCCCCGAAGCCGGCGGCCCTTGCTGGGGAACCGGCTCCTCGCCGCGATCCTGCAGCGGCGCCGGCGCCGCCGTCGAAGGCGTCGAGCAGGGCGTCCGCGGATCCCGTCGCCCGCGCGGTCGCGCCCGAGGACGAGACCGCCTCGTCGGAGTCGGCGGAAGCGCCGACCCTCGGGGTGGTGGCCGCCGAGCCCTCGCCGGAAGAGATGCTCGACTTCACCCTGCCCGGCACCCTCGACGGCGCCTCTTCCTTCGTCGGTCGGGCCCGCGGCGGCGCCGCACCCTCCGGCACGGCG
>DAPKRP010000785.1:0-3925 GCA_031800515.1 Polyangiaceae bacterium LLY-WYZ-14_1
GTCGTCGGCGTAGCCGTGGGCCCGGAGGAACTCGTCGACGTGAACCACCCGATCCCCACGGGCGTTTCGAACCTTCAGCAGGAGTCCGCCGGCGGCGGCATCCCGGACGGGCAGCACCATCATCCGAGCGTCCCGGCCGACCAGCACCACCGTGTCGAGGCCGGCGAAGAAGGCCCGCACCGTGTCCGCGTCGAGGTGCAGGGAGCCCCGGCGTAGGGTGACCCGACGCGCCGGCGCCGGTGGCGACGGCTGGGAGAACAGCGTCATCGGGACACCGCCTCGGCGAAGGCCATCCGCTCGTTCCGGACGAGCTCCCCCATCGCGGACCAGGATCGAATGCGGAGGAGCACGTCTTCCGTCACCGCGTCCGCCGCCCGGGCGACCGGGGACGAGAGGCCGATCCCGAACTCCAGGGAAGCGGCCTCGACCAGGAACACCTCGACCTGGTCCGGGAAGTCACCGCGGAAGATCCGGCGGCCGGCGGCGAGGGCATGGTCCCAGCGGAAATCGTGCAGGGAGAACACGGGCTCGTGCTCCGCCTCGAGCTCCTCCCCGGGCACGCAGAAGACGGCGCCGGGCTCCGAGCCGGAGGTGCACGCGTCCAGGATGATCAGGTGCTGGCTACCCCGGGCTCCGAACATGACCTCCATGCCGGCGGTACCGCAGTCGAAGACCTGCACCCCCGGGACCGGATGGTCCGCGAGCCATTCCTGGAGTCGCCGCGCGACCACGACACCGACGCCGTCGTCGCTTCGATTCGGATTCCCGCATCCTACGATGGTCAGCATGAAGCTCCTCGAGTCGTCTTCCGTCGCCCCCTGGGAGGCCCCCCAGGGCTCACGCGGTGCGGAACCGCGCGAGCTCCTTGCCGGTCTTCCGGTCGTGGGCGTGGACCGTACAGACGAGGCACGAGTCGAAGGACCGGGCGACGTGGCCGACCTCGACCGGGTCGTGGGGGTCGGCGATGGGCGCGCCGATAAGCGCCTCTTCGATGGGTCCCCGGATGCCCTCCCCGTCTCGGGGTCCGACGTTCCAGGTGGTCGGAGCGATGATCTGGTAGTTCTTGATCTTACCGCCCTCGACCTCGACCCAGTGGGCGAGGGCACCGCGGATCGCCTCCGTCGCGCCCCAGCCCCGACCATCTCGCTCGACCGGCTTGATGTAGAAGGGCTCGTCCAGGCGAAGCTCCCGGAGGCAGCGCTCCGCCTGACGGTAGAGCTTGATCGTCTCGTGCATTCGGCCGAGCTGACGCAGGTGTAGGCTGGGGCCGCCGAGCTGCTTGAAGCAGTCGAGGATGAAGGGGTCGTGGTGCTGCCAGCTCTCCCCGTGCCTGCCCCCGGCGACGAGCTGGCGGGCGAAGGGCCCGGCTTCGAGGCGGCCGTGGTCCGCGTGGCTCACCGCGGTGCACCAGGAATAGTCCCCGTCGAAATCCCCCTTGTTCTGGGCGATGGGGGCCGTGGTCCGAGCATAGGGGTGGGAGATGCCGTTCTCCTGGTACCAGGCGTGGCTCGTGTCCTCCCGGGTCTGCCCCTGCTCCATGAGCACATGGGTATCGGTCTTCGAATCGTAGACGCCGCTCTTCATGATCACGGCGCCGTTCCGGCCTTCGACCGTCGGGTGCTGATACTTGTCCTCGTGGGGCAGATACCCCCAGGTGATGTATCGACCCAGACCACCGCCGTACCGGTCGAGCCCGATGTCGTTCCCCATCTTCCAGTAGAAGGCCAGGTCCGAGTTCGCGTGCTCCGGCTTTTCTTCCATCCAGGCCATGAAGTCGTCATAGCTCTGGATCTCTTCATAGCGTTCCAGGGAGCAGCCGAGCCAGCAGGGCTCCAGCCAGTTTTTCCTGAAGTATTCCAGGATGGCCCAGGAACGGGTGACGTCGGTCAGCGTTGGAGCGCACATCACGCCCCCGGGAACCATGTAGCTGGAATGGGGCCACTGACCGCCGAGCAGCGCGTAGATCTCTACCGGCTTGCCGCTGATGGTGACTCCGAGCTCGTAGGAGGTCCCGGTGAAGGGAGCGAATCGCTTGACCGCCTCTTCGTAGTACTTGCTCTTGCGATACTTGGAGTTGGTCAAGTCGATGGCGTAGAGCCCGTAGAAGTACCGCGGCTGGCTCTGCAGGCTTTCGACCAGCTGACCGAGGTTCCGGGCGATGATCGCGTTCCGGGGAACCGTCGTGCCCCAGGCCGTGTCGAGGGCCCAGGCGGCGCAGGTCAGGTGGGACGCGCCGCAGATGCCGCAGGCCCGAGGGGTGACCACCAGCCCTGCCTGGGGGTCTTTGCCCCGTAGAATGACCTCGAAGCCACGGAAGAGCTCCGCCTGAGTCCAGGCGTTGGTCACCACGCCGTCTTCGATGTCGACCCGGATGTCGAGGTCGCCTTCGACCCGCCCGACCGGAGAAATATCGAGGGTTTGAACCGCCATCGTCGTTTCCGTTCCTTCCGATCGTCCGCCGCTCAGACGACGAAAATGTCCTCTTCGGCCCACTTCGGAGAAGCTGCTTTGCCCATCGTCGAGAGCACCAGGTAGTCCTTCTTCCGAACCCCGGGCGGGGTTTCCTTCGGAACCGCCATCACCGTCTGGGTCTTGAAGAGCGTGCCCGGCGCTAGGTCGAAGAACGGGAACTCGGGCTCCGTGCATCCCAGGCACGGCATTCCGGAGCGGGTCTTCGACGACTGACGGTTCCAGAGAATGCGGTTGCAAGGCGAGCGGGTCATCGGACCGCGGCAGCCGAGGTCATAGAACAAGCAGCCCTTCCGCTGACCGAACTCGGTGGTCGAGCTCTTGTAGGCGAAGTGCATGTTCCGGGTGCATCCGGTCTGGGTGAAGCTGGTGAAGAACGTCTTCGGCCGCTGGAGCTCGTCGAGGCCGATGTCCCCGACTCGTCCCGTCGCCAGGGCGACGACGATCTGCGTGATCCAGTCGGGATGGGCCGGGCAGCCGGGAATGTTGATCACCGGGAGACCGGCCTTCGACCGGTAGGCGGTACCGAGGTAGCCGCCCTGGTCCCGCTTGAGGAACTGAAGACCGGTCGATTCGCTGGGGTTCGGGGCCATCGCGGGGATACCCCCCCAGGTCGCGCAGTCGCCGATGGCGACGACGTAGGCCGCCGCACCGCAGAGGTCGGTGACCCAGTCCTTCATCGGCCGGCCGGCGAAGCGGTTCCATTCCCCGGTGCCGTTCGGCGCCTGGACGATGCTGCCTTCGAAGATGAAGACGTCCAGGGAGATCTCGCCGGAGACGCAGTCCCGCAGGATCTTCTGCAGCCCTTCTCCGAGCTCCATGCCAAGCGACGGATGCCAGAGCATGTTGACTCCGAAATCCGTCACGAGGTCACAAGCGCTCGGTTCCTCTGCGTTGAGGAACGACATGGTGTTCCCGGAGCACGCGCCACCCTGCAGCCACAAAACGTTCGCCATACGTCGATTCCCTTCGTTCCTCTGGTGGCCCGTACCCGACTCGGGACTGGCGGAGCGCGGTCAAGCTGCCAGACCGAACCTTCGGTTCCGGCGGCCGGGACGCTCCGGTTCTCGGCCCTTCGGAAAAACACCCTATGCGGGATCAGGGTTCGGTGGCGCGGGAAGAGGCGCCCGGAAGTCCGGAAGAGCCACCCGGGCGTCCAGCCCACCTCGGTCCGGATGCCGCTACGCTGGGTCGCGTCCTCTACGCGATGCGTTTCTCCGCCGTCCGGGTGGTGACCCTGGCGGGGGTCGCGCCCTGGTCCCTCCGGGTGGATCAGGAGGGGGCGAGCCTCCTCTACCTGGTGCGGCGGGGCGGGGCATTCCTCCGCTTCGCCAGCGAGCCGACGCCCCAGCTCCTCGAGCCCGGTGACCTGGCCGTCCTGCCCCTCGGGCGTCGCCACGTGCTGGGGGAGGGCGGGGGTGCCCCGGACGATCTGCAGGTGCTCCTGGACGATATC
>DAPKRP010000786.1:0-3461 GCA_031800515.1 Polyangiaceae bacterium LLY-WYZ-14_1
GGACATAGATGTCCAGGTCCGGGTCCGCGGCGAGGGCCAGCCCCACCGCGGTCGCGGCGAAGGGCTGGCTGGCGAGCCGCACCTTCCGGGCGTAGCGCTCCCGGAGCTTCCGCAGCACGGGAGGGAAGGCGACGGCGCCGCCTACCAGGTATAGCGCGCCCAGGGTCCGGGGATCGTCGACGTCCAGTCCCCCCTGCCGGAGGCTGGCCAGGACCCGCTCGACGCAACCCAGGGTGGCGTCCACCAGGGGCCTGGTCTCTCGATGGAGGTCTGCGACGTCGACGGTCAGCTCCGGCCGCCCGCCGAGGTCGAGCTCGTCCAGGTCCCCGAGGTCGACATGGACGCGCTTGGTGTGGGGGGTCATGCGTTCCTTGGCGATGCGGCAGCGGTCGAGAAGGCGTTCCCGCAGCACCGGATCGTCATCGACCCGAGCGGCGAGGGCCCGCCTTCCCCGGAGCGCCAGCCGGAGGAGGGCCGCGTCGAAATCATCCCCACCGAGACGTCCGATACCCTCCGTCGCCAGCACCTCGAAGTGCCGCCCCCGAAGGGTCACCGCGGAGGTGTCGAAGGTGCCCCCGCCCAGGTCGTAGACGAGCACATAGCGCTTGGGCGACCGTTCGCCGAGGGCTTCGGGGCTGCAGTGACCGAAGGTGATCGCCCCGGCGGAGGGCTCGTCGAGGAGCCCTCGGACGTTGAAGCCCGCCCCCTGGAAGGCCTCGAGGGTCAGGTAGCGTTGGCGACTGCTCGCGTTCGCGGGCACGGCGACGACCGCTTCGAGCTCGTCGTCTCCCGGGGACCAGCGCAGGTTGCTCGAACGGCGGAGCGTGTCGTGGACATGGCGGAGATACCCGCTGACCAGCTCGAGGGCGGTGACCCCGAGGCCGGGCACCCGCTCTTCCGGGTTCAGGCGGGACACGGCGCGCTTGATCGACCGCGCCGCCCCCTCCGGCGGCGGCCCCCCGGCCAGCACCGCCATCGCCTCCCAGCCGAAGCGAAGCGCGCCGCCCACCCGCACCGCCGTCGCCGGCAGGTACTCGGCATAGCCGCCGTCGTCGCCCTGCTCGAAGCTCACCACCGGGTGCCGGCCGTCGTCCACCGCCGCCACCACGGTCCGCGTCGTCCCGAAATCGATCCCCAACCGCATCCCGGCGGAAGGTTACCCCCGATCCCGGCTCCCGTGTCGGATGTTCCGGGCAGGGGTACTAGACCCGTTCCCCGGCGTCGATGCGGTCCCGGAGCGCGGCGGCGTGCTCCCGAATGCGCGTGAGCTGGTCCGGGTCCTTCCGATCGACGTTCTTCACCTGGAAATTCATCCGCTGGTTTCCGTCGAACCGCTGCCGGTGCCGGGCGAGAAAGTCCCAGTACAGCGTCGTGAAGGGGCAGGCCCGATCCCCCTCCGCCTGCTTCGGGTCGTAGCGGCATCCCTTGCAGTGGTTGCTCATCCGATCGACGTATTTCCCCGTCGCGCAGTAGGGCTTGGTGCCGACGATGCCGCCGTCCCCATACTGGCTCATCCCGAGAGCGTTCGGGAGGGACACCCAGTCCACTGCATCCAAATACATCGCCATGTGCCAGTCGTGAAAGCGCCGGGGATGCACGCCGAGCATCTGCGAAAAAAGCCCGAGGACCATCAGACGCTGGATATGGTGGGCGTAGCCGTGGCGGACGACGGAACCCATCGCATCCGAAACGCATTTCATGTCCGTATCGCCGTCCCAGAAGAACGACGGTACATCCCGCTCCGGGTCGCAGCCCAGGGCGTTCTTATCGATGTAATCGGGCATGAAGGTCCAGTAGACCCCACGGATGAACTCGCGCCAACCCAGGATCTGCCGGACGAAGCCTTCCACGGCGGCGATGGGGGCGTGGCCGTCGGCGTAGGCGTCCAAGGCGAGGCCGACACACTCCCGGGGGTCCAGGAGCTTCAGGTTCAGCATCACGGACAGGCGAGAGTGATAGAGAAACGTCTCGCCTTCCCACATCGCGTCCTCGTACTTGCCGAAGAGGGGAAGCCGGTGCTTGATGAAATCACGGAGAAAGGCGCGGGCTTCTTCGTGATTGACGGGAAGATCGAAGCTCTCGAGGGACCCCGGGTGCGTTCCGAAGCGGCGCTGGACCAGGTCCAGCACCCCTTCCGTGACCTCGTCGGGTCGAAAGCGGCGGACGTGAGGAAGGTCGCCGGGGCCATTCTTTCCGAAGGTCTCCCGGTTGTCCGCGTCGTAGTTCCACCGGTCCCCCTCCGGCTTTCCCTCGTCGTCGACCAGAATGGTCTCCCGCTTTCGCAGCTTCCGATAGAAGTGCTCGAGGACGAGCTCTTTTTTACCCTCCGCCCAGTCCCGGAAGCCGTCCAGGGTCTCGTAGAAGTGGCGGTCGACCCGCACCTCGAGGGGGACGCCGAGCTCCTCCGCCGCCCCCCGTAGCTCGTCGAGCACCCGGTAGTCCCCGGGCTCGACCAGGATGAGCCGTTCCGGTTTCTCCTTCCGGACGTCCTTGCCCAGGACCTCGGCGAAGGACGCCCCCCGGTCCTTCGACGGGGCGCTGGGCATCTCCGTATAGAGGACCCGGCGGCCGTGCTTGTCCCGGAGCTCGTCCCGGAAGTGGCGCATCGCAGCGAAGAAGACGGCGATCCGCCGCTGGTGGGCCCCTTCGACCTCTCGGGCGACCTCCGCCATCCAGACCGCATCCCGGTCGACGTCGAACCCATCGAAGGCCGAAGAGCGATGGTCCAGCTGGTCGCCGAGGACGAGCACGAGGTGTCGGGTGCCTTGGGACGAAGAGCCGCTCACCTCCCCGGTGTGGGGTCGCTCGCCGTCGTCGGCGAGGTGGCCGGCGGCGAGGTGGCCGCCGACCCCCGGGGGGCTCAGCCCGCCGCCAGGCTCGGCGGCGGCTGGCTCGGCGCCCGGGACCGTCCCCCGTCGCCGGCGCCCTGGGTCGCCGCCACCGGCTCTCCGGAGACCGCGCTGCTCGCCGCCTCGAAGCGCTCTTTCACGCGAAGGAGACGGGCGGCGACGAGCGCCAGGGGCGCGGCGAGGGCCGAGGCCAGGGCGCCCATCTTCGCCGCCCCCTGCAGCGTCGGGTCGGTGAAGGCGACGCCGGCGACGAAGAGCGCCACGGTCAGACCCAGGCTCGCCGTCACCCCGACGACGAACAGGCTCCGCGCGTCCATCCCCTCCGGCAGCTTGAAGCCCAGGGCGTGCCCGACCATCGAGAAGCCGAAGATGCCGACCGTCTTGCCGACGAGGAGCGCGACGAGCACGGCGCTCGTCGCCGCCCCGGTGGTCGACATCCCGACCCCGGCATTGGCGAGGCCGAAGAAGAAGAGACCGAAGTCCACGGGCAACCGGAAGGCGTGCTCGAAACGGTTCAAGGCGTCGCCGTGGGGGTCGCCCTCGTCGGCGAAGAGACCTTCGTCATGCCCCCCGTGGGGCATGAAGGGGACGATGGCGACCAGGGCGAGGGCG
>DAPKRP010000787.1:0-1940 GCA_031800515.1 Polyangiaceae bacterium LLY-WYZ-14_1
ACGACCTGGCCGAGCGCTTCCGAATGATCGCTGGGGGCGCTCCGGTCCCCCGGGTGACGGACCCGAGGGCGCTGTTCGGGGCGGCGGGGGACGGGACCCCGGGCCGGGTCGGAGGCGTTCGGGGCATCGTCGACGTCCTCCGGGGGCGCGGGCTCCCCGCCCCCGAGCCCGGGAGGCCTTCTCCGGAGGCAGGGCGCGCCCAGCTGGCGATCCTGGACGCGGCCGCGGAGATGGTGCGCTCCGGGGCGGCCCGGGCCCTCGTCACCGGCCCGACCAGCAAAGAAGCCGCCGTGGCCGCGGGGATTCCCTTCCGCGGCCAGACCGAATACCTGGCGGCCCGCTCGGGCCTGCCCGAGGACGCCGTCAGTATGCTGTTCCTGGGTCCCCGGCTCCGGGTCGGCTTGGTGACGACGCATCTCCCGCTCCGCGCGGTGAGCGAGGCGGTTACCCAGCCGCGGGTGGTCCGCACCGCACGGCACCTCGCCGAGGCGCTGGTCGCCGCCGGGGCAGCCGGGCAGGGCGGCTCGCCCCCGGGCCTCGTCGTCGCCGGGGTCAATCCCCACGCCGGGGAGGGGGGGCTGTTCGGCGATGAGGAGATCCGGGTGATCCGGCCGGCCCTCGACGAGCTGGCGGGGCTCCCGCCCTTCGTCGATGGTCGGGTCGCCCTACTCGGGCTGCGGCCGGCGGAGGCGGCCTTTCGCATGGCCGCGGACCAGCGGGTCGCGGGCGTCGTCGCGATGGCCCACGACCAGGCGACGATCGCCTCGAAGCTGCTCGACTGGGGGGCCGCGGTAAACGTCACCTGGGGGCTCCCCTACCTGCGTACCAGCGTCGACCACGGCGTCGCCTACGACATCGTGGGCACCCGCACGGCGGATGCGGACGGCATGCGGGCCGCCCTGCGCCTCGCCGACCAGCTGACGGGCCCCCGGGAGGGGCTGGGGCGATGAACGACCCGGACGCCGCGGCCGCCTCCCGGGACGAGGTCCGGCCTGCCGTCGGGAGGGAGCCGCGGTTGCTCCGGGTGCGCGGCGCCCGAGCCCACAACCTCACCGGCGTCGACGTCGATCTGCCCCGGGAGCAGCTCATCGTGGTCACCGGGCCCAGCGGGTCGGGAAAGTCTTCCCTCGCCTTCGACACGATCTACGCCGAGGGGCAGCGCCGCTACGTCGAGTCGTTGAGCGCCTACGCCCGCCAGTTCCTCGACCGGCTCCCGAAGCCCGACGTCGACAGCATCGAAGGACTCTCGCCGGCGATCAGCATCGAGCAGAAGGCGCCGAGCCGCAATCCGAGAAGCACCGTCGGGACCGTGACGGAGATCTACGACCACCTGCGTCTCCTGTTCGCCCGGGTCGGCGATGTCCATTGCCCCGTCTGCGACCGGCGCATCGTGGCCCACACGGTCCAACGCATGGTGGACGACGTCCTCGACGAGCCCGAGGGGACGCGCCTGTCGGTGCTCTCCCCGGTGGTCCGAGATCGAGCAGGTAGCCATCGGGACGTCCTCGCCCGCTTTCGCAAAGAAGGCTTCGTGCGGGTTCGGGTGGATGGGGAGCTCCGGGACCTCGGGGACGAGATCGCCCTGGATGCCCGGCGGCGGCATACCATCGAGCTCGTCGTCGACCGGCTCTCGGTCAAGGGCGAGGTCCGCCAGCGGCTGACGGAAGCGGTCGAGCTCGCGGCGGGGCTCGCCGAGGGCCTGGTCCGTATCGTGTTCGCCGGGGGCGAGGAGCGGCTCTACTCGGAGCGCTTCGCCTGCCCGGATCACGACTTCGTCATGCCGGAGCTCAGCCCGGCGACGTTCTCCTTCAACAGCCCCCAAGGAGCCTGCCCCCGCTGCGGCGGCTTGGGGGAGGTGCTTCGCTTCGACCCGGAGCGGGTGCTGCCCGAGCCGAGCCGAAGCGTCGCCGACGGGGCGGTCGCTCCCTGGGGGAAGGCGG
>DAPKRP010000788.1:0-2033 GCA_031800515.1 Polyangiaceae bacterium LLY-WYZ-14_1
GGACCGCGGCGGCGAAGATCTCGAGTAGCCGGTCGAGGTCGTCGTCGGGGATGGTGAGGGGCGGGGTCAGGTAGACCGTGTCCCCCAGGGGGCGAAGAAAGGCCCCGCGGCGGAGGGCGGCGTCGAAGACGCGCCAGCCCGCCGGACCGTCGTAGCCCCCCTCCCCGAGGTCCAGGGCGGCGATCATCCCGAGGTGCCGGACGCGCCGTACGCCGGGAAGCCCGGCGAGCGCTTCGACGGCGGCGGCCATCCGGCGTCCCTTCTCTTCTGCCTGGGCGACGACCCCTTCGTCCCGGTAGACGGCCAGGACCTCCCGGGCGACGGCCGCCCCGAGGGGGTTCCCGAAGAAGGTGTGGCCGTGGAGCAAGGCGCGCTCCGTCCCACCACGGAAACCGTCGTAGACCCGTCCGGTGGCCAAAGTGGCCGCCATGGGCAGGACGCCGCCGGTGAAGGCCTTGCCCACGCAGAGCAGATCCGGGGTGACCTCGGCATGGTCGCAGGCCCACATCCGACCGGTGCGGCCGAAGCCGGTGAAGACCTCGTCGGCGATGAGGAACGTGTCCGCGGCCTCCGTCGCCTCCCGGAGCCGCCGGAGCAGCGCCGGTGGATACATCCTCATGCCCCCCGCTCCCTGGACCAGGGGCTCCACCACCAGGGCGGCGATCTCGTCCTTTCGGCTCTTCAGGGTCGCCTCGACGGAGGCGACCACCCGGTCCCAGCCATCGACCTCCCCCGGGTCCGGCGGCCGGATCACCTCGAACAGGATCGGAGCGAAGACGGCGTGGAACTCGTCGAGGCTCGCCAGGCTCGCCGCGCCCAGGGTGTCCCCGTGATAGGCGCCGGTCAGGGCGAGGAACCGGGTCCGCTCGGGCCGACCGTTTTGCTGCCAGTACTGGAAGGCGACCTTGGTCGCGACCTCGATGGCGGTGGAGCCATCGTCGCTGAAATGCACCCGCTCGAGCCCCGGAGGCGCCGCGGCACAGAGCTCCTCCGCCAGGAGCGCCATCGGCGCATGGGTGATCCCCCCGGCCGCCACGTGGCAGAGGGACCCCGCCTGGCGGGTCAGGGCGGCGACGAGGCGGGGGTGATTGTGGCCGAGGGCCGTGGTCCACCAGCTGGCGTTGCCGTCGAGCACCCGACGCCCGTCGGCGTCGTAGAGCCAGGCCCCTTCCCCCCGAACCACCACCAGCGGCTCCCGTCGTTCGTGGGCGTCGCTCGAGGTGTAGGGAGGCCAGAGGTACCGGCGGTCCCGCGCGACGACGCCGTCTCGATCGATCCCGGGGGGCAGCGACATGGCGGATGAGCCTACCAGAGGGCTCGCGGGCGGCCCCCGGGAGCGACACGGGCCCGGTCCGACGGTCCCCCGGGCCCGGTCCGGGGGTCTGGGCAGGGATGCTCTGGCGTGATACCCGAAGCGTGGGGGACGGAAGACGCCTTGCGCGGAGGGGGATGATGAACGGGTGGGGGCAGGCCGCCCGGTTGGGGGACCGGGGAACCGCTGCGAGCTGGACCCGCCGGGTCGCGCCGACGACGCTGATCCTCCTCGGCTCCGCGGGGTGCTCCCTGCTCCTCGAGTACGAGGACGCAGGCCCGACGGTGCAGAGCGAGGTCCGGTTGGTCCACGGCGCCCTCGACCTGGGTCCCGTCCGGCTGGAGGTCGCCGGAGCGCCGCCTTCGACGGCACTCCGCTTTCCGGAGGCAACCCCCTACGTCGTCGAGCGGGTCTCGGTGCAGGGGCAGACGCCCACCCCCATCGAGGTGGTCCTTCGGGACCTGGACACGGGGGGCTCCCTAGCGGAAGACGATCTCGCCTCGGCCGAGACCCTAGCCATCGACCCATTCGGTCCCGGCCGCCAGCTCATCACGATCCACCTCTGGCAGAATCGGATGGGCGAGGTCCGGGCCCTCGCCCTGCGGGACGACCCGACCCCTTCGGATGCCCCGGATCACATGCGGCTCCGGTTGGTCAATCTGGTCCCGGACCAGGGGGAGATCTTCGTCTTCCGGCCCCCGGCCCTCCCCCTCATCGGCCA
>DAPKRP010000789.1:0-2648 GCA_031800515.1 Polyangiaceae bacterium LLY-WYZ-14_1
CAGGGGGAGGGGCAGGCGTCGCCGGGGGCCGGACGCCGCATCAGCGCCGGCGGCCACTTCCTCGCCATGGCCGAAAACGCAGTCCGGGTCCGGCGATTCGAGACTCCGGCCGGTGGCGTGCTTCACGGCCATGCAGCCGCCGTGGCAGCTCGCGTAGGCGTTGCAGGACTGGCAGCTCCCCCCGACCTGCCATTCCCGAAGCCCGGCGAAGAGGGGGCTCGTCTCCCACAGGCGCCGGAAGCCCCCGTCTCCGGAGACGTTGCCCGCCGCGAAGGCAGGGTCGAGGACGAAGGGGCACGCATAGACGTCCCCCAGGGGGTCGATGCAGCAGACGATCCGCCCCGCGCCGCAGAGGTTCAGCCCATCGAGGGGCGCCCCGTAGGCGGACAGGTGGAAGAAAGAGTCTCCCGTCAGCACCTCCGGATGGTCTTGCAGCCAACCGTAGAGGAAGCGGTTCTGGGCTCGCGTCGGACGCATCGCCTCCCAGACCGCGCGCCCCCGCCCGGAGGGGCGTAGCCGGGTCAGTCGCAGGGTCGCCCCGTGGTCGACGGCCAGGGTGTGGAGGGCGTCGACCTCGTCGACGTTGGCGCGGGTGGCGACGGCGTTGATCTTGAAAGGAAACCCCCGGTCCGCGAGGCGGCGCATCGCCTGGCGGGCGCGGCGGAAGGAACCGCGGCCCCGGAGCGGGTCGCTCGTCTCCGGCCGTGCCCCATCGACGCTGATCTGAACGTCGAGCATCTCTCGACGGGCCGAGATCCAGTCCGCCGACGCGTCGTCCAAGAGCGTGCCGTTGGTCGAGAACTTCACCCCGACTCCGGCGTCCATACAGTGGTCCATCAGCTCCCGGAAATCCGGGCGGCTCATCGGCTCGCCTCCGCCGACATTCACGTAGAACACCCCCATCTCGGCGAGCTCGTCGATCAGCGCCTTCCCCTGGGCGGTGTCGAGCTCCCCCGGGCGCTCGACGTCGGAGGACGACAGGCAGTGGGCGCAGCGAAGGTTACACCCGTAGGTGAGCTCCCAGGTCAGGCAGATCGGGGCCCGCAGGCCGCGGCGAAACACCTCCTTCGATTCGGTGACGGACCGCTCCCCCCGGGCATCCTGGATGCGGGCCCGCGCCGTGGGGGCGGCGAGGGGATCCCCGGAAGGCGCGCGAACGACGTCCAGGGCGAGGAGCCGGTCGAGGCCCCGGGCGACGGTCTCCTGCTCTTCCGGCCGAGGCCGGCGTCCCCGGCGTCGCTGGAAGGTCTGGTCGAGGAGCTCGCCGACGGGGCGCTCCCCGTCGAGGGCGAGGACCAGCTCGACGACGTCCGGGGCGTGAATGAAGAACAGGCGCCGGTCCCGGTACCGGTAGGCGAGCCCCCCGAAACCTTCCCGCCGGAGCCGGACCGCGGGAGAGGGCGCCCAGCGACCATCCCTCCAGGCGCGCCCCGGGGTCGGACCGGGGGCCGGCCCGGGCTCAATAGACACCGCACATCCCGTCGATGCCGACCTCTTCGACCACGACCTCCTCGAGGAGGGCAGGGGCCTCGTCCTCCGGCGCGGAGGCCGTCCGGTCTCCCCCGTCAGGCTCCGGCGCGTCCGGCCGAGGGGCGGTCTCGTCCCCCGGGACGGCGACGGTCCCCGGGGCGTCGGTCCCGGTGCGGTGCTTCAGGGTGGGCGGGGCGGTCGTCTCGTTCATGCGGCGTCGTTCCTTTCCTGGTGGGGCAGCCTTGCATCCGCCGCCCTCGTCGTCGTCGTCGGCGGCGGCGGCGTCATCCGAGGGTCATCCCAGCGTCGACCTTGAGCTCCTGACCGGTGACGAAGCGCGCGTCCTCGGAGGCCAGCCAGAGGACCGCCTTGGCGACGTCCTCCGGCGGCAGCAGGTCGACAGGAAGGGCGTTGCGACCCCCGATCTCCGCTCGGAAGCCGTCGAAGGGGATCCCCGCGGCCTCGGCCATCCCGGTGAGGAGGGGGGTGTCGACGTTCGTCGGGTGGACCGTGTTGACCGTGATGCGGTGCGGCGCGAGCTCGAGGGCGAGGGCCTTGGCGAAGCCGACCACGCCCCACTTGGCCGCGCAGTAGTGGGAGAGCCCGGCGAGCCCCCGGAGCCCGGCGACGGACGAGATCAGGATCACCCGTCCGCCGGCCCGCCGTTCGATCATCGCCGGCAGGAGATGCCGGACGGTGGTGAAACACCCCTTCAGGTTCACGTCGACCATCGCGTCCCACCAGGCCTCCGGGAGGTCCCAGGTCTTCGCCATGTCGGTGATCCCCGCGTTGGCGACGACGACGTCGACCCGACCCAGCCGCGAAAGCGGCTCCTCGGCCACCGCGGCCATGGCTGAGAAATCCCGAACGTCGGCGATCAGCGGGAGCGCACGGCGACCCTCCCCTTCGACCAGCCGCACGGTCTCATCGAGGTCCGCGGGGGTGGCGAGGGCGTACCGCGGATAGTCGAAAGAACGGCAGACATCGAGCACCGCGACGTCGGCCCCAGCCCGGGCGAGGGCCACCGCATGGGCGCGACCCTGCCCGCGGGCAGCGCCGGTGACGAAGGCGACTTTGTCGGCGAGGAGCACGGGCGGTGGGGGCGATGAAGAGGAGCGTGCCGGGCGGCCGACCGGAGGTCCGGTCGATCACCGAGGCGCGGGAGCCAAGCGGCTGGG
>DAPKRP010000790.1:0-2676 GCA_031800515.1 Polyangiaceae bacterium LLY-WYZ-14_1
GGGAAGGAGGGATCGAGGAGGCACCGCCTGCGGAAGCGCTGACCAGGCTGGGGGGCCGGGGCGGCGGCGTCGGCGCCCCGCTCCCCCGGGGCCGGAGACGCGCGAGCCCCGCCCGGACCACCGCCGCCACCCGGGAGGCCACCTCTGGGAAGCGGTCGAGGACGGGTCCGACGGCGATCGGCCCGGGGAGGCGGGCCCCGGCGGCGTCGACCGCGGCGTCCTCGGCGTCGGAGTCGGGGTCGAGGGCTTCCGCCGACACACGATCGGCGCGTCCGGGCTCCCCGGGGCCTTCGTCGTCGTCGAGGTGCTTCGCCGCGCGGGGGGCCTCGTCTTCCCCGGCGTCGTCGTCGTCGAGCCCGAGCCCGCACCAGCGTGCCGCGGAGACCTGGTGGGGGGTGCGCTCCCAGACGAGCTCCTGGACCGAGAGGGCGGCCACCGCGGCCTCTCCGCCCTCCCGCCGGAGATCCGCTTCGGCGCGGACGGCCAGGGCGTCGAGGACCAGGGCGACCGTCGATTCCCCGGGCTCCCAGTCGCCCTCCGCCGCGCTCGGAAGCACCGCCTCGGGAAGGAAGACGGGCCCGCCCCGGGACGGTCGCCCCGGGAACGCCGGGGCCTCCGAGGTATCCGGCGCTTCCCCCTCCCGGGGGGTCCCCTGCGCCTCGTCTCGGAAGGCGGCGGCCAGGCGCTCGGTCCAGGCCTCTCTCAGCGCGCCCCGGATGGTCGCATCGGGAAGACGCTCCCGGAGCACCTCGGCGAGGGCGCGGCCGTCGGCGATCGCCCGCGCGCAGGCCCAGTCCGCCGCCTCGCCATCGAGGGCCCCGGCGGAGACGAGGAGGCCGTCGAGGGTTGGGTCTCCGGGCCGCCCGGAGACGTCGACGACATCGCCCCCCCGGAGGGTGACCCGCCGGCCCCCGAGCTCGAGGGATCCGTCCGCCCGACGCTCCGCGAGATCGAGGAGCATCCGCGCCGTCGGACTCTGCGCCAGCTGGATTCCCGCGTTCACCCGCGGGACCATAGTAGCAGTCGGGCCGGGGCGTCCCCTAAGTGGCCCAAAGCAGGGGTGCGAGCGCTAGCGCAGCTCCAGGGCGAAGGGTGGCATCAGCACCACCCCCTCCCCCCGGGCCAATGCGGCGAGCATGCCCGCGAGGGCCGGCGCCGGGACGCCCGCCTCTTCGAGCCAGGGCAGGAAGGCGGCCCCGGGCATCGCCCCCCGGGCGTCGGCGCCGCCGGTCTGGACGTTGCCGGCGAGGGCCTCGAGGAGCCCCCGGGCCGGAGGCCAGTGCTCGACGGGCGCGTCGGCGGCGAGGCCCCCGCGCTCCCGGGCGGTCGCGACGGCGTCCTCGAAGCCGCCCAGCCGGTCGACCAGGCCGTTGTCGACCGCGGTGCGCCCGGCGAAGACCCGGCCCTGGGCCACCCTGGCGACGTTGTCCGGGGTGATGGCCTCCCGGCCGTCGACCACCCGGCGGATGAAACGGTCGTAGGTCTCCTGGAGCATCCGCCGCAGCCGGGCTCGGTCGCCGTCGGACCAGGGGGTGAACGGGCTCAGCCAGGCCGCCTGGGACCCCCGGGAGAGGGTCTCGACGTTGATGCCCCATTCCTGGGCGAGGTCCTGGGCGACCACCTTCCCCCCGAAGACCCCGATCGAGCCCACCACCGTCCCCGGCTGGGCGACGATCTCGTCGGCGGCGACGGCGATGTAGTAGCCCCCGCTCGCGGTCAGGTCCCCCAGGCTGGCGATGACCGGCTTTTCCTGCGCCAGGCTCTTCACCGCATGCCACATCACGTCGCTCGCCAGGGCGGAGCCCCCCGGGCTGGCGATGCGGAGCACCACCGCCTTGACCTGGGGGTCGTCCCGGAACTTCTTGAGCGCCCGGACGAAGGGTCCGCTCGCCACGGCGTCCCCGAGGTTCTCGTCGTCGCCGTCGACGATCTGGCCGGTCAGGTGGACGACGGCGACCCGCGCCCCCGTCGCTGGCTGCTCCCCGCTGTCCCCCGCCAGGGCCCGCAGCAGGTCGGTCAGGCCGACCTCGTCCGGCTTCGGCCGTAGGTCCTTGGTCGCCACCTGGTCGACGCCGGCGTCCTTCCGGAGCCGCTCCCGGGCGCCATCGGCGAAGACGACGTCGTCGACCAGGCCGTAGCCCTTCGCCCGCCCGGAGCCGAAGGGGCCCTGGTGGATGAGCTCGGCGACCTTCCCCCGGTCGAGCTTCCGCCCGGCGGAGACCGCGTCGATGAGAAGAGCCTGCTGGTCGTCTAGGAGCCGGCCGAGATTCTGCCGGACCGCCTCCGGCATCGACCGCTCCGTGAAGGGATCGGCGCCGCCTTTATAGGCCCCGACCTCGAGGATCTCCGCCTGGATCCCCGCGTCGCTCAGCAGCCGCTCCAGATAGAAGAGCTGGGCGGCGACCCCGACGAGGCTGAGATCCCCCGCCGGGGTCATGGTCAGCCGGTCGCAGGATTCCGCGAGGAGGCTGTAGCCGACGTTGTCCATCGTCTCGAAGTGGCAATGGACGGGCTTGCCCTGCTCTCGGAAGCGCCCGAGGGCGGCCTGGATCTCGGCGGTGCGGGCCCAGGCGCCGGCGAGGGGTCCCGGGCGCAAAAACAGGCCCCGGACCTCATCGTCTTTGGCGAGGCCTTCGATCTGCTGCACCGCCTCCCAGAGGAGGATCGGCTGAGGCC
>DAPKRP010000791.1:0-5916 GCA_031800515.1 Polyangiaceae bacterium LLY-WYZ-14_1
GACGACGCTTCCGGCCCGGAAGACCGGATCGACCTTCGCACGTCGACCCTCCGGGTCCGTCTTTCCCTCGACGGGGAACCGGCCCCTCCCGGCCTGCGGCTCGTGACCGCCAGACCCACCCTGGCCGTCGTCGACGACGACGACGACGGGGTATGGCGCCTACGGGGGTTTCAAGGGCGATGCGTAGAAGTCGCTGTGTTCGACCCGGAGGGCGTCGACTTTTTCGGGGGTTACGCGCCGCCGGCTCCCCTGTGCTTCGGCGAGACGGCGGTCGGAGACGCTGTCGTCGACGTCCGAACCGCTGATGAGACGATCGTTTTCACCGACCGGCTCGTCGCGGCGTTTCCCCGAGAGCGTCGGCTTCGTTTCGACCCTGCCTCGGTCGACGTGCGGGGCGTGTGGTTGCCGCTACCGCCGGAGCCGATGGTCGAGACGACGTTGCGCCTGGCGGTCGGGCGTCATGACATCGACTTGGAGTACGACCGCCGCGGATGGACGGAGGGACCGGGGGACACCGTCGAGCGCTTCACCGACGTAGCGGTGCCGTCGCCGACGGGCACGATCCGCCTGGCAGCCAACGAGGAGGACCTGGCGCTCCACCTGACCCATGGCGGACAGCCCATCGGGGAACCGCCGGGAGGCAGCACCCATGGGTGGGTCCTGGTTCAGACTCCCGCAGGGTTCGGAGGTGTCAGGATCCCGGTGACCGGCGGCGAGCTGACCTCTCCGGTCTCCGCCCTCGGCGTCACCTCGGCCCTCTTCTTCTGCGACGAGACGCTCCTGCCATCTGCCGAGCCCCCATGCGTCCTCGAGGCCGCCCCCGACGGCGTCGTCTTTCTCCTGCTCAACACCCACCTCCGCTCGTAGTCGTCGTTCGACGCGACAACTCTGCCCTCGTTGGACCGGGCCGACGGCGCGGAACCGCTTCCGAGCCGCAGGCTGTGATGCTAACTTTGAACCCGTGGAGCAGGATGCGAGCCGTCGCGGCTTCTTGAAGCGTGTCGCCAGTGCCGCGGGTGCGGTGGTCCTCGGCCCCGCGTTTGTCGGGTGCGGCAGACGCATCGACGAATCGCCGTCGGCCGAGCTCAGCGGGGGCGCCGAATCGCCGGCCTCCCGCGCCGAGCCGGGTCGCCTCGAGGTACCGCTTGCGAAGCCGGTAGATTGGGACCCGATCGCGTTCAACAAGATGCGCGGCAACGCCGGGGCCATTCCGGAGAGCTATCTAGATGAGATCAACGGGCCCGACGGGGACACGGAGCACCTAGGCAAGCACCTCCCCTATCTCGCTGGGATCGACGCCGAGGTTGTGCCGGCGGGCATGGTCGCCCTGATGTGGGGTAACCCGGAGAATGGCCACGCGCGGCATCCGAACGCGGCCCCCACCGCAGACAACCCGGAAGGCCACTGGTACGACTGGATCCGCATTCGGAAGGCGGTCGAAGGCGACGCTGAGGAGACCGAGAGCCGGTACCGAGGTTGGCCCGAGGCGGAGAATCCCGCCGATGGCGCCTATGCCGTGAAGGGTGGGGGCGAGATCACCGCCGATGGCGGTCGGAACACGATCTACCTCGCCCAGCTCCCGGCCGACGTGCGCCCCGGAGACACCATTCGCATCCACGCCCACTGCCTGACGCACGGCGAGTTCGTGGACTTCCTCGCCGTCTGAGCGTGCGTCGCCCGGCGTCCATCGAGCGCCCGCCGTCGGACAAGTCGCAGCGACGAGGAGGGGTTGGAACGCCCTTTCCGGGAGGCGCAACGCCGCGAGCGGCGTTCGAGACCGGCGCGAACCCGGGTCGAACTCCGGGGCAGGGGTACTAAGGTTCGAGCGCGCCTACGATGAGGTCCAGCCGTGCCATCCCGACTTGCCGTGGTGAGGCGGCGTCCTCGCCGGCGGTGTAGACGATCCATCCAGGGCGCGTCTGGCTCGCCGTTGCACCGGGGTCCGGTACAACGTCCGGATACACCCATGCGACGCCCTGATGAATGTAGCGGTCGAAGAGGCCAACCTGACTGGCGCCGTCGAGGATGAGGCCTCGGTTTCGCATGGTGATATCGACGCGGGAGCCATCGCGGTTCAACAGCCGCAGTTGGCCCCCGGCGTTGCTGCTGCGCGCCTCGAGCAATGCCCACACACGGCCGCCGGGGATCGCGGTCACAAGGGGAGGCGCGACGCGGTCCGCGTTCAACACCACCGGGTCCCCTCGGAGGGCACACGTCTTCCCGTCCGGATCAAGTCGACAGGTGAGTACGAACTCGTCGCTCCCGCCAAGACGCAACAACCAAAGGAAGACCCCCTCGTCCACGGGGGAGGAGATGCCCAGGGGCGTGACGCTAACCACGTCTTCCGAGCCCAACCCCCGGCGGAGTGCGGCGTCGAAACCTTCGAGCATCAGCGGCGACGAGGGCGTGAACTCGCCGCAATCCTCGCTGACCGACACGCGGAGGTCGGCGGGATCCCGGCTCTCCCGCTGTGTGACCATGACGAAACCCGGCGCGTCACCACGGACACCTACCACGCCGACTCTCGCGTCAGGGTCGGGCACCTCCCCGGGCAGCCAGCGTGGCACTGCGAGGGTATTGGCCACCGCGTCCTGTTCGCGGAAGACTCCCCGCGCGACGCGTACCTCGCCCTGGTCGCTCGCTGGATCCGTGCCGTGCCCGGATAGGCAGAGGACAGGTGGAATGGTCGTTGTGCCCGTGAGCGCATGCACCTCGTCCCAATCGCCGAGCTCGACGGTCGGCACCGGCTGGGAGCAGAGGTCTCTTCGCGGCCTTGATACCGCTAGGTCTCGAAGCTCGATCGATTCCATCTCGCCCGCGAAGCGTGCTCTTAGCCGCAGGGGGGGGCGCCGAGGACTGGGAGCGGGCGATCATGGACGACCAGCGGTTCCAGCGCGCTCCGGTGCTCCGACGACTCCGCTTCTGCCAGAACCCGGGTGCCGAACGCGCACTCCCTACACCCCTCCAGGACGGGGTTGGCTGCGCGGAGTCGAAGCCTGACTAGCGTCGCCGCGAAGTCGAAGGTCCCGACGAAAAAGGCGGCCTCCCCGGTCACGAGCTCCACGTCGACGTGGCCGTCCCGCTCGTCGAGCCGGAGGACGAGGTCGGTTCCCTCGCTGCGTGGAACCCCATCGGCGACGTACAGCTCGACCTCGACGTTCTCCCAGCCCCGTTCCAGTCCGACGGTCACGTCGAGCGCCAGTCCGGGATCCCCCGAGAGCCGGCCGAAGTAGGCGCCCGTGACGAGGCCTCGCCAGACGACCGAAGTCTCGCCCGCCCTGGCGGGTCCCCGCAATCCCTCGTCCGACGCGACTAGCCGTCCGCCGATCCAGTCGTCCGCGTTTAGAAAATCGTCGCGCGTGAGGTCCGTTTCAACGGCGCTCTCACACCGAACCACGTCGATGCGTCTGGGCTCGAGCCAGCAGCCGAAGTCATCAGCATCGATCAGACCGTCCCCGTCATTGTCGCGGTCGTCTTCGCAGAGCGCTCGCGTCTCGTCGCACAGCTCCTCCGGTCCGTCACAGTCCGGATCGACGCAGTCCACCCGACCATCGAGATCGTTGTCGACTGAATCCCCGCAATCCTCAGGTTCGCCTTGGTAGTCCAGCACGATGCTGCAGCCGCTCGTCGCCTGTCCGACGGCGAGCAGGGCAAGCGCAACCACACAACGCGGGGTGACCGACTCAGGGAGATGAGTACTCAACCTCGATCCAGAAGGTGGAAAAGAGCCCGAAGCGCTCGCCGCCCGTCGTCCAGGCAAAGGGCTCCTCCGAGCCCCGAGAGTAGTACGTCGGCGCGTCGCGCCCCTCCGGGACGTTGCAGGCCACGATCGAGTAGGAGAGCCCGGCGACGAGTCGCTGCTGGTGCGCGACCCACAGGATCTCTCCGGGCGGCACGACGATACCCTGCTCGAGCGCCTCCTCGACACAGCGACGTTGCTCCGGAACGACCCCCTCGGGAGAGACGGGCTGCCTGGACCAGGAGGGCAGTGTGCTGGGAGACGGGGGCGGAATGAGCCCGTTCGCCGGGGCTGTGAACACGGCGAGGTCGTGCGGGATCGCCGGGGACGTCTGGTCGTCGACCGCCCGGCCCACGAGGTAGCGCACGGCCCGAACGGTGGCGCCCTCGGGCACCGAGGTCACCGGCGTGACGGTTCAGTGGCGGTCCTCGCCCTCGGTGGCGCGTATCGCAGTCACCCCTCCCGGAGTGCGGAAACAGGCGTCGACTGTGGCCGCGATCGCGTCGCCGCCTGCTGTCGGCGATGCGGTGCCGCACGCGACGACCACGGGGTCGTCGCCCGGCCCCCCCTGGATCTCGGGCCTTAGGCTCATGCCATCCGCGTAGACGGTGGTCGAGGCGTCGAACAGGCCGCCTGCATGGTCCGAGGACTCTCCGCAGGCAACCGCGACGATGACCACAAGGCCCCACGCGAGACCGCCCGCCCGATGACGTGATCTCAAACCCCTCATCAATGACACGCTATTCGTGTTGGGGAGGGAGGTCAACCGCCGCCACGGCGGCGGGCGCTTTCAGTGCAGGTCCGGGGTCCGGGGTTCGCGGCAAGGCCGCCGAGTGACGCCCCGTATTAAACTCCGACGCAGACGGCCAAGTCCGCGGCCGCGTTCATCGGTCGATGAAACCTGCCATTGGATCACCCCGCACGATTTACAACGAAGCCAAGTCAGATGACGGACAAAGGACCGAGAGTCGCGATTGACGCGGCGGGCGACGAAGCCGGAGAATCTCGCCATCTAGACTTTGTCGACAAGGACGCCGTGGTAGCAGGTGCGGCTCCGACCCATCCAGGTCGCTACTCGGAGAGTGGTGGAGGCGCCGGGAGTCGAACCCGGGTCCGAGGACGGTCCACGACGGCTTCTACGTACCCTAGTTCACGTTTTGGGGTTCGCCGCGCCGGGCGCCCGTGAACAGGCTCCCGGCGAAGCTAGCGACCGTGATGCTTCGCCCCGCCAGCCGATCACCTCTGGCAGGGCTAGCCCGTTCGACGACGCCTCCGGGAGAGCACGGGCGGCCTCTTCCCTTCGACGGCTCCGCTAAACCTTACTCAGGCCGCGAGAGCGAGCGCGTTATCGTTCGCACTTGTACGTTCCCCGGGGTTATTACGCTGTCCCGAGGCCAGCGGGCACGCGACCGACGCTTCAACGTCCCCGTCGAAACCGTGTCGCCCCCTTGTCAATGAGCTTCGATAAGGTTGTGTCCTGTCGGTCGAGCACGCAACATCCGTGTCACCGTTCGAGGACACGCCCCCGTGGCCCGCTTTGCCTACTACGAGCGCCTCTCGAAGGCCCAGAAGGCGACCTACCGCCGCTCCGATGCGGTTCCGGAGCTGGCCGTCCCCGACCCCACGCCGCTGCGCCGCTATGCGGCCCAGCTCGAAGATGCGCTGCTCCGGGACGACCGCGTCGCCGTCGAGCAGGCGGCGGTCCGCCTCGCCTCCCACCTGACGATCCTCTTCGAGGTGAACCCGGTCTCGGTCCGGGTCGAAGCGGTGCGTCCCCGGCAACCCGGGGAAGAGCTGCACGGGCTCTACGAGCGAGAAGAAGGCCGGAAGCCCCGGATCGTCGTGTGGATGCGGACCGCGGCCCGCTCGAACGTCGTCGCCTTCAAGACCTTTCTCCGGACCTTGGCCCACGAGCTCTGCCATCACCTCGACTTCGAGCTCTTCGGCTTCGACGACACCTTTCACACGCAGGGGTTCTTCCGCCGGGAAAACCATCTGGTGAAGCAGCTCCTCCCCCGCCGGGGCCCCCTCGGTCGGGCGGCGGCGGGGGCGGTCGCCGCGGTGCCGAAGACGCTCCCCGCCTCGGTGGTTCCCCGGGAAGAGGACGGGCCGGCGCGGGAGCACCCGCCGGCCCATCAGCTGGAGCTCCCCTGGCGGGAGCCGGGGACGAAGGGCAG
>DAPKRP010000792.1:0-4590 GCA_031800515.1 Polyangiaceae bacterium LLY-WYZ-14_1
CGCCGCCCGTATCGCCGTCGGCCATACCCTGGACGACCAGGCGGAGACGGTGCTCGCCCGTCTGCTCCGGGGTGCGGACCTCGAGGGCCTGGCGGGGATCGCGCCCCGGCGTCGGGATGGCGTCGTACGTCCCCTGATCGACTGTCGGTCGGCCGACGTTCGGGCCTATCTGGCGAGACACCGCCTGGCATACGTCGAGGACCCCTCCAACGAGCAGCGGGCCTACGAGCGTGTCCGGCTTCGGAAGGACTGGCTCCCCGCCCTGACCGCCTCGGAGGACCCGCGGCTCGCCGAGCACCTGGCGGCGCTGGCGGACCAAGCCCGGGCGGTCGGTCGGCGCCACCGCCGCGCCGGTCGTCGGCTCCTCGGGCGCTCCCGGCGCGGGGCGGGGCTGGGGCGAGCGAGGCTCCGGGCGGCGAGCCCAGCGGTGCGCCTTCACGCCCTCCGTTTCTGGCTCGCGGAGCAGGAACGCGCCGCGCCCGGGGAGCCGGAGGCGGTGGAGGAGCAGGCCGTCGGGCGGAAGGTGCTGCTGGCCCTCGACGCCCTGATCGCGAGTGGTCGGGGAGAGGTACGGCTCCCCGGCGGCCGGGTCGCCCGGGTCCGGGAGGGCGCCCTCTGGCTCGGCTGAACGACCGGGCCCCGGGGAAGGTCCGGCGCGGCGCTTGCCCCGACCGGGTCGAGGGCCCAAGTGTCTGGAATGGGCCGCCGATGGCCCTGGGAGCGGATGGTGGCTACGATGGGTCGTAGCCCGGAGGCTCCGAGGTACTCGTGAAGCAGAGCCACAAGACCCTTCTTCTCTGGATCCTGCTCATCGTCATGTTCGTCGCCATCTACCATCTGGTGGCGGACGGCGACCAGCCGACCAGGGTTCCCTTCAGCCAGTTCCTCGAAGAGGTACGGTCCGGTCGCGTCGAGCAGGTCGAGATCCGGCCCTTCGACAACAGCGCCGAATACACCTTCGTCGCCCGCGGGTCGGGGGGCGAAAGCGGTGCCCCGGGGCGGGATCGGAAGGTGACCGTCGGTATCGTCGGCGAGCAGATCAATCAGGAGCTCGTCGAGCGGGACGTGAAGGTCACCTTCCTGCCAGAGAACCAAAACGGGTTCTGGACGACGATCCTCGTCACCTGGCTCCCGATGATCTTCCTGCTGGTCATCTTCTTCTTCTTCATGCGCCAGCTCCAGGCGTCCGGCGGGAAGGCGATGAGCTTCGGGAAGTCCCGGGCGCGGCTGCTCAACGAAAACCAGAACAAGGTCACCTTCGCCGACGTCGCCGGCATCGACGAGGCCAAGGACGACTGCGAAGAGATCATCGCCTTCCTGAAGGACCCGAAGAAGTTCCAGCGTCTCGGGGGGCGTATTCCGAAGGGCGTGCTGCTGATGGGCGCGCCCGGTACGGGCAAGACCCTGATGGCCCGGGCCATCGCCGGCGAGGCGGGGGTGCCCTTCTTCTCGATCTCCGGGTCGGACTTCGTCGAGATGTTCGTCGGGGTGGGTGCCTCCCGGGTCCGGGACCTCTTCGAGCAGGGCAAGAAGCACGCGCCCTGCATCATCTTCATCGACGAGATCGATGCCGTTGGACGGCACCGGGGCTCGGGTCTCGGCGGAGGCCACGACGAGCGGGAACAGACCCTCAACCAGCTCCTGGTCGAGATGGACGGCTTCGAATCGTCCGAGGGCGTGATCATCATCGCCGCGACCAACCGGCCCGACGTCTTGGACCCGGCCATCCTCCGCCCCGGACGCTTCGACCGGCGGATCGTCGTGCCCCGTCCGGACCTGAACGGTCGCTCCGGCATCCTCGCGGTCCACACCCGCAAGGTTCCCCTGAGCACCGACGTGGACCTCGAGATCATCGCCCGGGGCTCCCCTGGTTTCTCCGGGGCGGACCTCGAGAATCTGGTCAACGAAGCCGCGCTCCTCGCCGCCCGACAGGACAAGGAGTTCGTGTCCATGGCCGACTTCGAGATGGCCAAGGACAAGGTCCTGATGGGCTCCGAGCGTCGCTCGATGGTCATCAGCGAGCGGGAAAAGAAGACCACCGCCTGGCATGAGGCGGGGCACACGCTGGTGGCCTGGCTGCTCCCGAACCACGACCCCATCCACAAGGTCACCATCATCCCCCGGGGTCCGGCCCTCGGGGTCACGATGTCCCTCCCAGAGGAAGACCGGCAGAGCTACTCCCGGGACTGGGTCGAAGACCGGATCGCGATGGCCCTCGGCGGCCGCATTGCGGAAGAGGTCGTCTTCGGGCAGCTCACCACCGGGGCGGCGGACGACTTCCGGAAGGCGACGCAGCTCGCCCGGTCCATGACCACCGAGTGGGGGATGACCGACAGCCTCGGCCCGTTGACCTACGGGGAAAAGGAAGAAAACGGCTTCCTCTTCGGCTCCGGCAGCAAAAGCCGCGACTACAGCGAGGCCACCGCTCGGGACATCGACGCCGAGGTGCGCCGGATCATCCAGACCCAATACGACCGGGCCCGGGGCCTCCTCGAAGGCAGCCGGGACAAGCTCGACCGGATCGCAGAAGCCCTGCTCGAACGGGAGACCCTCGACCGGGAGGAGATCCAGGCGATCATGGACGACAAGCCCCTTCCCCCCCGAGAGAAGGTGGTGATCCCGACCTACGCGGAAAAGCAGCGCCAGCAGCGGGACGACAAGGGCCGGAAGGGCTCCATCTTCCAGCCCCGCCCCCGGGAAGTCCCCTCGGGCTGACCCGGGATGGGGTGCCAAGACGCCCCATCCCCTGGAAATTTAGGCTGTTTTTGCGTATACCGGTGCGGTGACTTCGCCTCGCCGACCGGTGACCCGCGCCGCTGCCCCGGATCCCGGGGGCGCCGGGCACGCGGCCCGGCGCTGCGCCGTCTGGGGCGTTCTGAACGTCACCCCGGATTCCTTCAGCGACGGCGGCCGCTTCCTCGCCGCCGACGCTGCGGTGGCCCGGGGACAGGAGCTCGCCCGACTGGGCGCGGACGTCGTCGACGTCGGTGGCGAATCCTCCCGGCCCCGCGGGCAGACCTACGGCGCCGGGGCCGCGGTCGTTCCCGTCGACGAAGAGCGGGCCCGCGTGCTTCCGGTGGTCGAAGGCCTGGTGAAGGCCGGCATCCCGGTCAGCGTCGACACGGTCAAGGCCGAGGTCGCGGCCGCCGCCCTCGACGCCGGCGCCGAGACCATCAACGTCGTCGCGGCCCATCCCTCCGACGCCCTCCTTCACGTCGTCGCCGAGCACGGTGGCGCCGACCTGGTGCTCATGCACAACCGCGGGCGAGGGGAGGTGGATGGGGACAACGTCCGCTACGACGACCTCCCCCTCGACCTCCGGCGGGAGCTGCTCGTGCAGGTCGACCGGGCCGTGGCGGCGGGGATTCCCCGGGAGCGCATCTGGCTCGACCCGGGGATCGGCTTCGCCAAGACCCCGGACCAGTCCCTCGCCGCGCTGGCCGCCGTCTCGACCCTGGTCGCCACCGGTCACCGGGTGCTCGTCGGCGCCTCCCGGAAGTCCTTCATCGCCGCCCTGGAAGGGCGGCGGGACGGGCGTCAGCCGGGCCCCGACGACCGGCTCGGAGGAAGCATCGCGGCGGCCACAGCGGCCGTCCTCGCCGGGGCCCAGGCGATCCGGGTCCATGACGTGGCGGAAAGCCGCCAGGCGGTCCGTCTCGCCGAGGCGCTTTGGAGCGAGGGCGTTCGGCCCGGGGGCAGTCCCCGGTGATCGCCGCCGTCGTCCAGGCCCTCACCGGGTTCTTCGACCGCCCCCCCATCGAGATCCTGCGAGACCTGCTGGACCTCGCCCTGGTCGCCTATCTGGTCTACCGGGTGCTGCGGCTGCTCAAGGGCACCCGGGCCATGCAGATGGCCATCGGGCTCGCCCTGGTCTTCGTCGCCTACCAGGTCGCCCAGCGCCTCGGGCTCCTGACCCTGTTCACCCTGCTGGACACGCTGCTGACCTACATCGTCCTGCTGATCGTCGTGATCTTTCAGCACGACATCCGGCGGGCGTTGATGCGGGTGGGACGACAGCCGCTGTTCCGTTCCGCCCGCCTCGCCGCCCGGGAGAGCCGGGTCATCGACGAGACGGCGAAGGCGGCGCGCACGCTGGCGCAGCGCCGGATCGGCGCCCTGGTCGT
The DNA here is from genome assembly GCA_031800515.1 of Polyangiaceae bacterium LLY-WYZ-14_1. Taxonomy (GTDB): domain Bacteria; phylum Myxococcota_A; class Polyangia; order Polyangiales; family DAPKRP01; genus DAPKRP01. The sequence goes on from DAPKRP010000792.1 coordinate 4,125, forward strand.
CTTCGAGCGTGCCGCGGCCTTGGACGAGTTCATCGAGCCCGGGGTCGAGCTCGACGCCGAGGTCAGCCAGGAGCTTCTGGTGAGCCTCTTCCTGCCGAGCTTCGAGAATCCGATGCACGACGGGGCCGTCATCGTGCGGGAGGGGCGGGTCTGGCAGGCGGGCGCCTTCCTGCCCCTCAGCACCGCCTCCGGGCTCGACCGCGCTCTGGGCACGCGTCATCGGGCGGCGCTGGGGATCTCCGAGGACACGGACGCGGTGGTGGTCGTCGTGTCCGAAGAGCGTGGGTCCATGACCGTCTGCTTCGGTGGGAACCTGGTCCGAGACCTCGACGCGAAGAGCCTCGAACGGGTGCTTCGGGGTCTGCTCCAACCCCGGGGCCGACGTCGACGCAAGGGCCGCAAGGGAAAGCCCGGGCGGGCGCCGGTGGCGACGGCCCCCCGGCCGGTGCACCAGGATGGCACGGCC
>DAPKRP010000793.1:0-4978 GCA_031800515.1 Polyangiaceae bacterium LLY-WYZ-14_1
CTCCCATCGGTCCGCGGCCGGAGCCTCGAGGGGAAGGGCCGGGCCCGGGCGACCCTCTTCGTCCAGGGCGGCGAGGAACGGACGCAGGCTCGCGACGGAGGTGGCCCGATCCGCCGGGACCAGAAGGAGGGCGCGGACCTCGGAGCGACCTCCGACGTCGACCACCAGGTAGCGGGTCGCTGCGTGCCGGAGGTCGAGCACCCGCTCCTCCACCGGAAGGGGGGTCGACGGCGGCAGCCGGACCGGGGGGTAGTCGGCGGCCCCCTCGTAGCTCGGCCCCGTGCCGGCGCGCTCCCCGGTGCGGAGATTCCATTCGGCGAAGCGAGCGAAGGCGTCTTCGAAGTCGTCGCCGCGCTCCGCCAGCAGGCCGGGGAGCGCGTCGAGCCAGGTCACCTCTCCCACCGACGCCTCCCAGAGGTCGCCGATGATCCCCGGTCCCTGATCCTCTTCCAGGAACTGGAAGAAGATGGCCGAGCCATAGGGAAATCCCAGGATCGGCGGACGGTCGTCGTCGAGGGACCGGGTCGGTTCGGCGAGATACTCGCCGATGAAGGACTCGAAGTCGTTCAGGGAGGGGTCGAAGCGTTCGCTCGCCCACACCGCCGTGCCCTCCGTCACCACGAAGTCCTCGGTGGCGTCGTAGGCCGCCTGGACGGCGTGGAACAGCTCGTGGCTGGCCAGCGTGCGCACCGCTTCTTCGACGGTGGGGAAGGCGGTTGGGCTCGGGGTGGCGTCCAGGACCAGAAAGCCGCTGCAGGCTTCCGGACCGGGTCCGCAGCCGGCGTTCGGTTGGAAAAAGCCGTTGGTTCCGGCGGTGAGGTCGACGAGGTAGACGTCGAAGAGCCCGTCCCCGCCGCTGCACTCCGGGTCCTCGGCGTCGGACCGGGGCGGCCGGAAACCGAGCCCTTCGTAGAACGCCAGCACCTCGTCGAAGGTCTCGGCGACCAGCGCCACCCGGTCCGGGACGCCGTCGTCGTCGCCATCGTCGCCGGGGACCGCGTTCGGGCTCCCCGGCGTTCGCGTGAAGTGCACCTTGAAGGCGCCCCCGGGAGACACGACCCGCTCGATCAGGTCGTTTTCGGCGAAGCGGGCGAGGCCCCCGGGTCCATCCGGACAGAGCAGGGCTTGGCGGCGACCGATGGGCGCCGAGGCCGACGCCCGGGAGCCGAGGCCGCCGGCGGGGGTCTCCGGCTCGGCGCAGGCCCCCGCCGAGAGCACCGCGACGAGCACCAGGAAGGGCCCGGGGCCCCGTCGACCCATCCGGCCCAGACCTCGGCCCCCGCTGCCGACCCGATCCCCGTCGGTATCCCCGAGCGAACGACCGGGCAGAGCTCCTTGCATGCTCGCAGGATAAGCACATACCGCGCCATGGCTCCTGATGCGATGGAAGGCGCCGGTACCGAGGCGGGATCGTCAGGCCGTCCGGCGGTCCGGGACCTTCGTGTCAGTCCTGCACACCGGGGCGTGCCGACCTTTACGGGCCGCGGGCGCGGGCCTACACCCTGCCTACTCCGAACCGTTTTGGGGCCCGGTCCCGGGGGGCGTCTATCGCGCCGGACCGGCCCCCCATGTCGCATGCCCAAAGGAGCCACCCGCTCATGAACTTCGAAGTCGACCCCCTTCCGTACTCGAAGGACGCCCTCGCCCCCGCGATGAGCCAGGAAACCCTCGAGTTTCACTACGAAAAGCATCACAAGGGCTACATGAAGAAGCTCCAGGCGGCCATCGAAGGCACGCCGGACGCGGACAAGACGCTGGAAGACGTCATCAAGGGCGCCACCGGCGGCGTCTTCAACAACTCGGCCCAGGTCTGGAACCACACCTTCTTCTGGAACGGCATGAAGCCCCAGGGCGGGGGAGCGCCGACCGGCGAGGTCGCCGACCTGATCAACCGGGACTTCGGCAGCTTCGATGCGTTCAAGGACGAATGGGTGAAGGTCGGCTCCGGCCAGTTCGGCTCGGGCTACGTCTGGCTCGTGATGGAAGGCGACAAGGCCAAGGTCGTCGGGACGCCGAACGCCGAGACGCCCCTGACCAACGCCAGCCAGAAGCCGCTCCTCACCACCGACGTCTGGGAGCACGCCTACTACCTCGACCACCGGAACGACCGGGGGGCCTTCCTGAAGGTCTACCTGGACAAGCTCGTCAACTGGGATTTCGTCGCCCAGAACCTCAAGGCCTGAGCTCCTTTCCGGGCTACCCGGACAGATAGGCCTTGAGGGTCGCTGCCGCCTCCTGCCGATCGAAGGGCGCATCGCCCAGGGCATCCACCTGGCCGAGAAGATGCTCCCGGAGGTCGGCGCAGGCGGCGGTGGCTCGCTCCATCCGGGGTCCGTCCAGCAGGTCCGTGTCCATCAGGGTTGCCAGCGCACCCCGCAGCGCCTCCCGCCGCGGATAGCCCGTCTCGTCGACCAGGGGCTGCCCAAGCGCCCGGAAGTGGCCCAGGAACTCGGCGACGAAGCGTTCGCTCGCCGACGGCGCCCACCGGTCCGCGTCGCCGGTGAAGGCCCCCGCTTTGGCCAGGAAGCCCCGCAGGACCTGGGAGAACATCCAAGCGTCCCGGCGTAGCCGCTTCTGCCGGTCCTCTTCGTCTTCGAGCCCCGATGCCTCTCCGGCGTCGCCCAGCAGGGTTCGCACCAGTCGCGCCTCCGCCGCGCGTACGGCGCCATCCAGCCGCTCCACGGCGGCGGCCAGGTCCCCGTCCGGCAGGGCGGCGGTCGGCCGGGTCTCGAGCCGGAGGGACACGGCGATTCCCTCCAGGCTGGCCCGAAGGCCCAGAAGCACCTGGGTCGTTTCCTCGAAGCCTTGGGCTCGAGCGGCGAGCTCCGAGGCGGGCACCAGGAGCAGCTCCCGCTCGAGACCGTCCGCCAGGGCGTCTCCCGCCCGGTCCTCGAAGAAGGCGACCGCCCCCCGGAGCCGATGCTGGAAGGCGGCCAGCACGATGGGCCCCGGCAGCTGCGCCGCCCCGTCGTCCCCGGGCGCGGCCAGGGCCAGAAGACGTCGGGCCCGGGCGAGGAGCAGGAGGGATTTGGCCGCCACCCGGCGGCCGGTCTCCGAGGTCAGCGCCTCGAGGGCCCGCCGCGGTCCCGTCCCGTCCAGCCGGTCCAGCTCGCCCCGCATCTCCAGGGGCTGAAGGGGGCAGAAGTGGGGGTTTCGGCCGACGTCCCGGGCCAGGCTGGCGAGGAGCGCCGCAAAGGGGCGATTCCCGACCGTCGGCGCCCCCCGCAGGGCCTGGGCGATCGATTCCGCACCGTCCAGGGCATGTCCCAGCAGCCGCAGGGCGTCTTCCGGCGTCTCGGCCGCTCCCCGGGGATCCCGGCTCCCCCCCGAGCCCCCGAGGGCATCCGGCAGCATCGGGTCGAGGGGCGGCGGCGTGGTGCGCCGGCGCCGGGGCGCGCGCAGCAGCTCGGCCACCCGTCGGCTCGCGAGCTGCATCGCCTCGGCGACCCAGGCGAGCTCCCGCCGCCGGTCGACGCCGTCGCCGTTCCCCGCCCTGCGGTCCCCCTGGGCCAGGCTTCGGGGCAGGTAGATCGCCCCCTCGAGGGCGGTTTCCAGCACGAGCAGGGCGTGCTCCTTCCCCGGGACCGAGAGTCCCGCGAACCAACGCTGCCGGGCCAGAGCCCGCTCTCGCTGGGCGCTCCGGCCTTCCCGATGGATCGCCGACAGGACCTCATCGATGGAGGGCAGGGCCATCAGAACAGATTTCTCTGAGGCGCCCCGGCGCCGTTCCAGGGGAGGCCCAGATGGGTGAAGGCGCGCTCCGTGGCGATGCGACCCCGGGCGGTTCGAGCGAGAAAACCCTGCTGGATCAGGAACGGCTCGTAGACGTCTTCCAGGGTGTCCCGGGGTTCGCTGAGGGCGGCGGCCAGGGTTTCGATCCCCACCGGCCCGCCCCCGAACTGAGCGCACACGATCCCGAGAAACCGGCGATCCATCTCGTCGAGGCCGGCGTCGTCGACGTCCAGTCGGTCGAGGGCGGCCGCCGCGGTGCGTCGGTCCAGCCGGCCGTCCCCGAGCACCTCCGCGAAGTCCCGCGCCCGACGCAGGAGACGATTGGCGATCCGCGGGGTGCCCCGGGCACGACGGGCGATCTCCGTCGCTCCGTCCTCGTCGATCGCCACCCCGAGGAGGGCGGCGTTTCTTCCCACGATGCGCGCCAGGGCCGCCGGCGCGTAGTAGTCGAGGCGGGCGACGTAGCCGAAGCGGGAGAGCAGGGGGCTGGTCAGGAGGCCGGTGCGGGTGGTCGCCCCGACCAGGGTGAAGGGGCGGAGGGCGAGCCGCACCGTCGAGGCGTAGGGCCCGTCGCCGTGGACCGCATCCACGTGAAAGTCCTCGATCGCGGTGTAGAGGCTTTCTTCCACGATCGGGTTGAGGCGGTGGATCTCGTCGACGAAGAGGACGTCCCGGTCCCCCAGCTTGGTGAGGAGGGTGGCGAGCTGGCCCTTGTGCTCGACGGCGGGGCCCGAGGTCACGTGGACGTCGGCGTCCATCTCCTCGCCGAGGATGTAGGCCAGGGTGGTCTTGCCGAGCCCGGGGGGACCGCAGAAGAGAACGTGATCCAGGGGCTCCCCCCGACGCCGGTGGGCTTCGACCATCACCCGGAGGTTGTCGATCACCTTCTCCTGGCCGACGAAGTCGTCGAAGCGGGAAGGGCGGAGAGTGAGGTCGACCTCGACCTCCCCGGGGCGAACCTCCGGGTCGAGCTCCCGGTCCGGCCTGGGGGTCGCGGGCATGGCTTCGAGCCTACCCCGGGGGGATCCCGGGCGCACCGCAGGCGGCGCGGAACCCGAGCGCCCCCACTCGACGCCACCGACCCCCCGGGCGTCGATGATCCCGGACCCTCCTCAACACCCTCTCACACGAAAGAAGCCAGGGCCTCGCGGAGCAGGGCCTCGAGGGGCTCGTCTTCGCGTCCACGAAGGGCCTCGACGGCGCGCTCCGCCTCCCCGGGCTTGTAGCCCATCTGGACGAGGGCGCT
>DAPKRP010000794.1:0-7555 GCA_031800515.1 Polyangiaceae bacterium LLY-WYZ-14_1
CCGGCCGTCACGCCGCGCGGCGGGCGCCGCGCCTGGGCGGGAGTTCAGCGGTCTGGGCCCACGGCGCCCAACGCCCAGACGGGGAACACCTTCAGGTAGTTGTCGTAATGGATCGCGCAGGTCTTGTTGAAGACCCCGGCGATGTGCTCCGGCGCGTAACCCCCATCCGGGCGCTGCCGATGGAGCAGGCACGAGATCCCCCGGCGCACCTCGTCCGAGCCGGCCTCGCCGGCGCCGCACAGGGCCAAGACGGCCCAGGAGGTCATCACTACCTGCCCCTCGGCGGACGGTACCCACCGGCGCTCCGCGCAGGAGTCGACGGTCTCTCCCCAGCTCCCGTCCTCCCGCTGGTGGGCGTGGAGGAAGGCGACCGCTCGTCGCAGGGCAGGGTCGTCGGCGGGGGCGCCGGCCGCCCGGAGACCCTCGACGGCAAAGAAGGTCCCGTAGGTGAAGCACACCCCCCAGGATCCTTCCCAGGAACCGTCCGGGCGCTGGGCCCGGCGCAGGAAGGCGGCTCCCCGGTCGATGGCCTGGTCGATCTCCTGGCGCCGCGCCTCCGGAAAGCGGTCCCGGTAGCGGGCCAGGGCGGTCACGCTCGCCGAGGTACACTCCACGTAGGAGTAGTCGATCATGATGTCGGCGAAGCAGTCCGACGGGTTCAACAGCTCGAGCCAGCGGGGGCCGCGGGTGTTCTCGTAGGTCGCCCAGCCCCCGTCCTGGTTCTGGAAGGACAGGATGAGGTCGACGGCGGCGTCGAGGCGCCACCGGGGGAGCGGGTCGTCGAGATGGGGCTCGAGGGCCAGGCACGCCTTGAGGCCTTCGGCGGTGCAATCGCTGATGGGCCACCCGTGGGCGAGGGTGGAAAAGGGCCAGCCGCCCCGGGAGGGATGCCGGAAGTAATGGTCGAAGCTCGGGGTGTCCTCGAGCACCTGGGTGCGTTCGACGAAGGTGAAGGCGCGGTCGACCATCCGCTGGTTGACCCCGTCGACCCGACCCGTCTCGGCGATGGCCTGAAGGGCGAAGGCCGTATCCCAGAGCTCCGACGAGTTGTAGCCCTGCATCTTGACGCCGTCCTCCGCCTCCCAGAGGTAGTCGGGCATCCGAGCGAGGTGCCGCGTCACCTCGGCGCCACCAGGCCGTTCGATGTGCCAGACCAGCGTGTTGAGCAGCTTGTTGATGGGACCGATGCAGATGTAGTCCGTGTTCTCGTCCTCCTGTCGGATCTGGTCCAGGCAGAAGGCGAGGGCGCGCTTGCGCAGGACGGGGCTCGGCCGCCGCTCGTAGAGCTCGAGGGCGGCGTTCACCCGGTGGAGGAGCCAGCTCCGGGGCGTGTAGGCGTCCGCCGGCGCGACGACGCCCCGGGTGCCCCGCCAGTCGACCTCGTCGTAGCCCCCCGCGCCGTAGAGCTCGGTCCGGATGGCGGCGAGGGTGGGATCCTCCGGGGCCCGGAATCGCACCCCGTAGAGGTAGGCCATCGGCAGGTAGACCATCCGGCAGTGGCACCAGAGGCGGCCCGGGTGGACGGGCAGGGACCGGGGGAGCAGCCAGGCCTCCGGCGGCACCGGATCGAGGCCGTCCCAGTCGTAGAGCCCGAGGAGCGCCAGGATGAACTTCCCCCAGGAGGCGCTACGGGTGGGCCCCCCGTGACCGGTGAACCAGGTCCGGCAGCGGACCAGATCCGGGTCGTCCGCCGGCACCCCGAGGAGCCGCTGGGCCACGTAGATCAGCACCGAGGTGAACACGTGGCCGTGGCCTTCGACGTGCAGGCCGAAGGAACCATCCGGTTGCTGATGCGCCCGGAGATACCGCTTCATGCCCGCGGCCAGCTCGGCTTCCGGCGGGTGGCGGAGGATGTGGCTCACCGCGACGTAGAGGGGCAGTAGAAACTGGGGACCGCCGTAGTCCCCCTTCCACATCCCATCTGCATGCTGGGTGGCGCGGAGATGGGCGAGCCCCCGGTCGATCGCCTCGTCGAGGACCGTCCCGTCGACGACGGGGGCCGGCGGGCGCCCGTCTTCCGGGAATGGCTCCGGGGGGGTCGCCTCGGGCGAGCGGCGGTCGAGCCCGAGCCCGTCCGCGGTCATCGCACCGGGCCGGAGGTCGCCGAGGCGGCGTGAGGCGCCGGGCTCTCCGAAGAGCCGGCGGGCGTGGCCGGCACCGCCCCCGCCAGCTCGCTCCGCGCCGGGGCCCAGAGCGCCCGGTAGCGCGCTTCGAGGGCGGCGTCATCGGCGACGAATCGCATGCACTCGCCGATCAACGCCTCGACCTCCCCGCGGGAGATCTTCACCGGGGCGCCGGGGACGAACATCGCGTCGTTCCCCCGGGCAAGCACCAGGGTCCGGACCGCCATCCACAACGGCAGCAGGCAGAACAGCCGGACCTCGGGCTGGGTCGCGGGGATCGCCAGGGTGTAGCGGAGGGCTCCGTCGAGGAAGCGGCCGGCCGCCTCGAAGACGGGCTCGACGGCAGCGTGGGCCTGTCCCCGGTAGGCCGGGTCGGTCAGGTCGGCGACCCGGAGCCCCCGGGCCGCGCAGACCTCCCGGGGGATGAACGACCAGGACCGGGCCCGGTCGTCGGTGACGTCCTTCAGGATGTTGGTCAGCTGCAGACCCATTCCGAAGGCCTCGGCATGGGCGCGGAGCAGCCGGGCCTGTTCCGGCGTGGTCTCCGGCATCTCCGTCAGGAAGAGCTCGGTGAGCATGTGGCCCACGGTGCCCGCGACGAAGTAGCAATAGCGCTCGAGGTCCCCCAGGGTGTGGAGGGCATGGACCCCGTCGTCGGCGGGGATCCGATGGGAGTAGACCTGCATCCCCCGGGTCATCTCCGCGACCCAGCGCTCGCAGACCCGCTGGAGCTCTTCCGGGAGGGAACGGAAGACCCGCAGCACCCGGGGGAAGCTCCGGGCGAGGCGGAGCTCGGCGTCTTCGCCGGGGACCTTCTGGAAGTCCTTCGCCAGCGCCTCGCCGTTGCGGCCGTCTTCGAGGACGCCGAGTAGCCGGGCGTAGAGGGCATCCCGTTCCCGCACGTCGAGGCGGGGGTGGTCTTCGATGGTGTCCGCCACCCGGCAGAAGAGGTAACCGCAGGTGACCGCCTTCCGGAGGTGGCCGGGGAGGACCGCGATCGGGCGCGAGAAGGTGCGGCTGACCTGCTCCAACGAGTCGACGCACCACGCCCAGTCCGCCTCGAGGCTCCGGTCCGCGACCCGGGTGGAAGGGACCGCCGCCGCGGGCGCCGGCGCCGTGTCTTCCCCTTCGTTCCGTCCTCGCCACTGGTCGGCGGGAACCGGTCGCTGGACGGCGATGCGCCGCCGCTTCTCCGGGGAGAGACCGGTGGTCTCGATCCAGGGGATCGGGGCGGTCGCCGTGCTGGTCGACCGATAGACCTTCCGGACGGACCGGGGCAAAACGCTCGCCGCCGGCCACTTCATCCACTCGCCGAAGGCGGCCACCGCCCAGGGCATCTCGAGCCAGCTGCCACCGTCGTTGCTGAGCCCCATCGCCCGCCGGGTCACCGCGGCGAAGGCGATGGAGACGAAGGATCCGGTGAACTGGGTGCGGCCGGCCATGTCGGCGAGGATCCGCATCGTCTGATCCCGCTGGGACGAGCTGCCCCGCCAGACCTGGTAGACCGCCTCCCGGATCGCCTTCCCTGTGGCGTCGTCCCGGGTGAACACCTGGTAGAGGGCGTTGGCCAGAAGCTCGGCGACGTAGCTCTTCGATTCCCGCTCCCGGGCATACGCATCGACGTCGGCCCCGGTGCGGACCAGGCACTCCGCGTCCCGAAGCCCCAGGGTGATACCGGTGGCGGTGATCGGGTGGTGGAAGCCGACGGCGTCACCGACCAGCGCGATGTGCCCTTCGCCGTAGTGGGACCGGGGGCGGAAGCGGTTCATCGCCCACTGGACCCGCTGGGTCTCGAGGGCGCGCTTGAAGGACGCTCGGACCTTCGCCGGCATCAGCGGCCCAAAGGAATCCCAGAGGGTCTGGGCCTTCCGCGGACGCTCCTCGGTCACCGGGAGGTCCAGGCAGAGACGGACCCGATCGTCGTCGATCCGATAGAAGAGGCAGGGACCGGGTCCCCCCAGGATGACGTGCCCGTACTCGTCGACGGGAAGGTCCACGTCCCGCAGCTCGACGCTGCCCATGTGGGAGATCTGGAAGCCGTGGTCCGGGAAGCCGAGGTGCTCCCGGACCACCGACGAGCGTCCGTCGGCGCCGACGATCACCGCGGCCTGGACGGCATGCTCCTGGCCGCCGACGGTGAAGCGCACGACGTGGCCGTCGACCCCGGCGACCCGCGCCTTCGTCACGTAGGTCGCCCGCTCGTGGTCGTCGAGGTGCTCCCGGATGGTGTCGACCAGGTCCGCGTGCTCCCGGGCGAGGCCGAGCCCGCCGTCGGCATAGGGGAGCCGCACCGGACCGCCGCCATCATCCGGGAAGACGACGAAGCCCCGAACCGGGGTGAAGCGGGGGTCGTTGTAAGGGTCGAGACCCAACTGATCGAGGACGGTGACCCCCGGGGGGTGTAGCCACTCGCCGGCGAGCCGCCGGGCCGCCTTGGGGTTCGCCTCCAGGATGAGCACCCGGGCGCCATCTCGGGCGAAGGCCAACCCGGAGGCCGCCCCGGACGGCCCTGCACCCACGACGACGACGTCGTACTCACGCTCGAAAGTGGTCATCTGTTCACCCGTGCGGTTGGTCGCGGCGCCGTCGTCCGCGCCGCGTGGCGGACGGTCCCAAGACCGCGGTCCAGGCGTCGGCCGCCCACTGCGCCCGCCCGGGTCTACTCGACGAACCCTGGGTCAGGCAACCACAAGCCGGTTGCCCGGTTTTTTTGTAGGGACCCCTGGCGGTGGCGCGGGCTGGGGTATGCTCCGGCCATGATTCGATGGCTTTTCGCGGCGTTACTCCTGTTCGGTGCCGGCGTGTCGGTCGGCTGCGGCGACGACGGCGACCCCGGCGGGATGGGCGATGACGATGACGACGACTCGATGATGGAGGATGCGGGCCCGGAGGAGGACGCCGGAGACGGCGAGATGGACGTGGACGCGGGCCCCGAAGACGTGACCCTGACCCGCACGCCCCTCGAAGCGGGCACGGGATGCTCCTTGCTCCCGGGCTCCGGGACGACCGGGGCGGAGCCGAACTCCACCGACGGGGAGTTCACCACCCGAGTCCTCTCCCGCTTCTCGGTCCCCTCGGGACGGGGATCGGCCACCTTCCGGGAGCTTCGCTACTACCTCTGGAACTCCCAGCCGGCGGAAGGGGTCACCTGCCGGGCCGGGGCCTCGCATCGGTTCCGATTCTTCCTGGCGCCGGAGGACGCGGACCCCCTGGTCGACGATTCCGTCCGAACGCCGACCTTTCTCGAGCTCGAAGGCGAGTCCTTCGTCGAGATACCCGCGGACCCGACCTTCGACGCGGACGACCCGGAGATCCGGGAACGGACCCTCACCCTACCGGAGCCCGTGACCATCGAAGACGGGGATGCCTTCTACGTGCTGATCGAGGTCCCGAATACGATGACGGAACCCCGCGGCTGCCCGGCCCTCTGCCAGCGGAATCCGGCGATCGTCCAGACCTTCCGAGCCACCAACGCGCCGGATGCCAGCACCTTCAGCTGGATGCGCTACGGGGACGGCGAGCCGAACGCCCTGTTCCTCGCCGTCGAGGCCACGGTGCGCTGAGGCGTACTGCTCAGGCCGAGGGGAGCTCGTCGAGGAGGATCCGGGCGTCCACGGCCAAGCTCTCGAAGGTGTCGTCGTCTGTGAGCCCGAGGGCCCGACGGGCGTCGGTGACCACCTCTGGGGCGTCCGTGGGGAACGGCGTCCCGTCCTCGTGGCGCACGAAGGCGCCGTGGGCATTGGCGAGGGACTGGCCCACCACCACGCAGGCGGCCAGGCGGGAGGGCCCCTGGGGTCCCGCCCCGTGGTGGTCCGTCAGCACCTCGCAGAGGGGCGAGGCGAGCTCCCAGAGGGCACCGAGGATCGCCCCGGCGCCCTCGTGGAACTCGTGGAGCACCGCGTCCATCTCCGCTGTCGTGACCTCCGGGGGGATGTCCTCCTGGCGGTCCGCGACGGCGACCAGGGACACGGCCAGCCCGGCGTCGTGGAGCAGGCCGGCGAGGAAGATGTCCTCGAGGTCCTGGGAGGCGGCGCTGCCGACCAGACGCGCCAGGTGGGCGGTGGCGACCGAGTGGCGCCGAAGGGAGGCCATCGTCGCCTGGAAGGCGGCGGCCCGAAAGACCTTGCCGGAGAGGCCGATCTGCCAGACCAGGTTGCGCACCTCCTCGAAGCCGAGGAGCAGGATGGCGTCCTGGAGGTTCGCCGGGGGACGGCGGCGGGCGTAGAAGGGCGACTGGGCCACCCGCAGGAGATCGGCCGCGACCAGCGGGTCCGTCTCGATGACGGAGATCACCTCCCCGACCCGGGACTCGCCCCGGGCGATGAGCTCCTGAAGCCGGAAGGCCACGCTGGGGAGCACCGGCGGGACGAAGTGGGGATCGCCGACGACCTCTTCGAGGGCGCGAAGGAGTCCGTCGGTACCAGACAACGGGGGTCGCGGTCGCGGGCTGACCCGGGAAGAGCTCGACATCGCGCCGGTTAGAACGGCCGTCGGCGCGGGCCTTTGGCCCCGGTCCTGCGACCCGGCCCGCGCCCTTCCCCCGCTGGGAGCACACGGCCCGGCGTCAGCCAAGACCGCGACGAAAATCGATCTCCGCTGCCTGTTCGGGGGCGTCGACGAGGGGATTTCGGTTGCCCTGGAGCGCGAAGATGGCCGCGTTCCGGTGGCGCTCGTGAAGGGTCACGGGGTGCGCCCGATGCCAGTCGAGGAGGATCTGGAGGCGCGCTTCCTCCACCTCTTCGACCACGTCGTCGACGTCCCCGGGGTAGCGAAGCAAAAAGTAGAGGACCGCCCGCGCCGCCTCCCCCTTGCCCCGACCCGGCTCGAACTTCGTCTGGCCGACCCGCTTGCCGCAGTCCTCCCGCTCGACCTCCTCGAACTCCGGAAAGTCCCAGTAAGGCAGATTGCCCCGGAAGCTGTTGCACTCCCACTCGCAGGCGAACAGGTGATGCAGGTCGCCCCGCATGGGCTCCCGTTTCCCGAACCAGGACTGGGGCACGACGTGCTCGCAGTTGTAGGGAAGCCGAGCCTCCAGCAGGTCGATCGCCGCCTCCGGGTCGAGGTCGGCTTCGGCGGCGAGGAGCTCCTGGAGCCGGATCGTCCGAGCCGCCTCGACGGCGAGGTCCTCCCGAATGGCCACCCCAGGCTCGAACTCCTTGCCGGAGTAGACGCTCCGAAGCTGTCCGTTGGGCTGGAGGTCGACCCAGGGATACACGTAGCGAGACGGGCGGTAGCGGAGCTTGCGTCGGTGGGTGGCGGTGAGCAGCCGGTGCAGCGCATCGAACCGTTCCCCGGGGTCGGTCGGGGGATCCTCGTCGAGGCCGCGGTAGTAGGCGGCCCGGGCCGCCTCGTCCTCGGTCTGGTCGTAGTAGGGGCGCTCTCCGGCGCGGCCGAGCTCCTCGAGGCTCTCCTCGAGCTCCCGGGCGAGGGCC
>DAPKRP010000795.1:0-9713 GCA_031800515.1 Polyangiaceae bacterium LLY-WYZ-14_1
CCGCCGAGGAGCTCGACCCCTTGAGCCGCCGGGCGCGGTCGAACGTGGCCTTGATGCGCCACCTGGTCGATTGCCTCCGGGGCCTCGCCAGCACCCAGACCAACGGCACCTATGCCCCGGACGGCGGCCTCGCCCCGCGCCCGGGTCGCTCCCGGGGGGCCCTGTGATCCGCGCCTCGGACCTGCTCGGCATCGGTCGATCGGGGATGACCGCCGCCTCCTTCGGGGCGTCGAACGCCTCCCAGAACGCCGCCAACGCGACGACCGAGGGCTACACCCGGCGCATCGCCCGCTTCGACCCCCTGGGCCCCCGCCCCCTCGCCGGGGTGCGGGCCCGGGGCGCCAACCGGGTCGTCGACCCCTTCCTCGAACGCCGACTCCTCGGGGCCGAGGCCGACCGGGGCCGGGCCGAGGCCGAGGTGCGCACCCTCGAGGTGCTGGACACCGCCTTCGCGGACGGCCCCGGAGGCCTGCCGGAGGCGCTCGCGGGGCTCGAGGTCGCCGCCTCCCGACTGTCCGCGAACCCAGACGAGAACGCGGCCCGCATCACGTTTCTCGACCGGGCGGCGGCCCTCGCCCAGGCCTTCCGGCAGACGGCGGGCCTCCTCGAAGGCGCGCGGCAGGACGCGAACGATCGGCTCCGGGACGGGGTCCGGGAGGTGAACGAGAAGCTCACCTCCATCGGCCGCCTCTCGGAAGAGATCGCCCGGATCGAAGCCATCGGAGAAGAGGCGAGCGACCTTCGGGACCGGCGGGACCAGCTGGTGCGGGAGGTGGCGGCCTTCGTCCCGGTCAAGGTCCTCGAAGCGGAGGACGGGCGCATCGATCTGCTGCTGGCGGGCTCCCGGGCGCTGGTCGACCGGGAGGGGCAGGTGGCCCAGCTCGGCGCGGTGGTCGACCCGGCGACCGGGGACGTCCGGGTGGTGCTGCCCACCGCCGGTCTCTCCGACGACGTCACCGGCTTGCTCTCGTCGGGGTCCCTGGGCGGTCTGGTCGCCGCCCGGGACGGGGAGCTCGCGCGCGCCCGGACAGATCTCGACCAGCTCGCCGCGGACCTGGCCGCCGCCTACAACGGCATCCACGCCGGGGGGGTCGGCGCCGACGGAACCGGCGGCCGGAACCTGTTCACCCCGCCCGCTGGGGTCGACGGCGCGGCCCTGAACCTCACCCTCTCCGGAGACGTCGCCGGCCGGCCGGAGCGGGTGGCCGCGGCTCTCGACCCGGCCTCCCTCCCCGGGGACAACCGGAACGCCCTCGCCCTGGCCGGCCTCGCCGACCAGCCCTTCGCATCCGGCGGGACGGAGACGGCGGTCGAGGCCCTCGGCTCCCTGGTCGGCGCCGCCGGCGCCGGGGTGCGCACCGCCACCACCGAGCTCGAGCGGGCGACGGATGTCGCCGCCCAGGTAGACGCCCTCCGGCAGAGCGTCTCCGGGGTGGTCACGGACGAGGAGCTCATCGACCTCGCCCAGTTCCAGCGCTCGTTCCAGGCGGCCGCCCGCGTCGTGCAGGTCGCCGACGAGATGCTCGGCGAGATCGTCAACCTGAAGAGGTAGTCGCGATGCGGGTATCGGATCAGCAGCTCACGGACCGCTCCAACCTCTGGATCCAGCGCGCCCGGGAGGCCGCCGCCCAGGCCCGGGAACAGGTGCAGTCCGGCCGGCGGGTGACCAAGCCCTCGGACGACCCCCTGGCGAGCGCCTTCGCCGTGCGGGAGTCCGTCGCCGTCGCCCGAGACGAGGCCGCCCGGCAGAACGTCGGCGAAGGTCGGAGCTTCGCCGAGGCGGCGGAGGCCGCCCTCGACGGCGTCGGCGGGATCCTCATTCGGCTCCGGGAGCTGACGATCCAGGCCTCGAACGAGACCCTCTCCGCCGCGGACCGGGAAGCGGTCTCGAGGGAGGTCGCCGCCCTCCGGGAGCAGGTGGCGGCTTTGGCCAGCTCCGAGGCCCGGGGACGCTACCTCTTCGGCGGCTACCTCGACGCCGTGCCGCCCTTCGACGCCGCGGGCAACTACCTGGGGAGCCCCGACGTGCGGGAGGTCGAGGTCGCTCCAGGCGTCCGGGTGGCCACGGGGCTCCCCGGGGACCGGGTGTTCGGCACCGCCGGCGGCGGCGTCGACCTGTTCCGGACCATCGACGACCTGACCGCGGCGCTCCAGGCGGACGACGTCGACGGGGTGCGCGCGTCCCTCGACGGGCTCGACGCCGCGACGAGCCAGGTCGCCGACGCCCGGGCCGAGCTCGGCGGGATGATCGATGCCTTCCGAACCGCCTCGTCGGTCCTCGAGCGCACCCGGGACGAAGCCCTCACCCGGCGGGCGGACCTGGTGGACAGCGGCGTGGACGAGATCCTCGACCTGGCCCAGGCGGAGCGCGCGGTGGAGACGGCGGCCGCCCTCGCCGCCCGGCTGCCCCTCTCCGGGCTGCTCGGAGGCTGAGCCGATGGACCGCGTCCAGGACCACACCGGGCGCCCGGGCTCGTCGCCATGCTGACCCTCACCCGCCGCATCGGCGAGCGCATCGTGATCGGCAACGACGTCGAGGTGGTCATCCTGAGCACCCGGGGAGGCCGAGTGCGCATCGGGGTGAGCGCCCCCCGGGAGGTGCCCGTCTACCGGGGTGAGCTCGTCGACACCATCGGGGAAGCGAACCGGAGCGCCCTCGAGGGGGAGCCCGGCTCACCCGGGCACGACGCGCCGGTCCTCGAGTTCCCGGAAGGCCTCTTCGGGATGCGGGAGCATCGGTCGTTTCGTCTATACGACGCGCCGGGCGAGGGACCCCTTCGGATCCTGGTCTCGGCGGTGGACCCGACCGTGCAGCTCTACGTCGCCGACGCCCTCGAGCTCTGTCCCACCTATCCCGTCGCCGACGCCCGGCGGGCGGCGGGGCTCGGAGACGAGGAGGAAGCGGCGGTCGCGGTGATCGTCCGGGTCCACGCCGACCGACCCGGGGGCACGGTCAATCTGGCCGCCCCCCTGGTGATCGGCCTGACGAACCGACGGGGGGCTCAGGTGATCCTCGACCGCCCGGGGCTCCCCGTCGCCGCGCCGCTACCGGCTCCGCCGGCGGAAGCCCTCGCATCCTCGGGAGAATAGGTGACCGTCCTCCGAGAACGCTCCACCCTCGACGGAGTCCAGCCGAACGGGGAGTCCAGCGACGCCGTCGAGCACCTGCGCCGCATCCTGCGGAAGGCCCTCGACGTCGAAGCGAGCGACGTCCACCTGAAGCCAGGGGCGCCCCCGGCGCTTCGGGTCGACGGCGAGCTCCAGGTGCTGGACGCGACGCCCCTGGGCCGGGAGCTCGTCGAGTCGGCGACGATGGGCCTCGCGGCCGGGGCCGCCCTGGACCCGGCCTTCATCCTGCGGAAGCAGTGCGACTTCGGGTGCGACGTCGACGGGATCGGACGGCTACGCTGCCATGCCTACCGCACCGGCGGGCGCCTCGCCCTGTCCATCCGGATGGTCAAGAGCCCGATCCCGGATCTGGGCGCTCTGCGGCTGCCCCCGGTGATCAAGCGCATCGCCCTCGCCGAACGGGGCCTCGTCCTGGTGACGGGTCCCCAGGGGACCGGGCGCACGACCACCATCGCGTCGATGCTCCAGTTCGTGAACACCCAGGCGACCCGCCACGTGGTCACCCTGGAAGACCCCATCGAGTTCCGCTTCGACGACCGCCAATCCCGGTTCTCGCAGCGGGAGATCGGCCGGGACGTCGACAGCGTGGTCGCCGGTCTCGACGGAGCGATGCGGGAGGACGCGGACATCGTGTTCGTCGGCGCCCTCCAGACGCAGCAGGAGATGGAGCTCGCCCTGACCGTCGCCGAATCGGGCCGGCTGGTGGTGAGCACCATGCACACCGTCGGCGCCCCGCGGACCGTGCAGCGCATCTCCGGGTTGTTCCCCCCACAACAGCGGGACTCGGTCCGCCGGCGCCTCGCCGACGCCGTCGCCGGGATGGTCTCCCAGCGTCTCGTTCCCCTGCGCAATAGCCGGCGGCGGGTGTTGGTCACGGAGGTGCTGACCCCGAGCCCGAACGTCCTCGACTGCATCCGGGAGGAGCGCCGCCTCAAGGCGCTTCACGCGGCGATGGAGACCAACACGACGGAGCACGGCTCCCACACCTTCGACCAGCGACTCCTGACCATGGCGCGGGAAGGTCTGATCACCATCGACACCGCCCAGGCGGTGGCGAACAACCCCGCTCACCTGGTCCGGAGCTTGAACATCGTCCGCTGACCCGCCGGGAGATCGAGGTCAGTCGCCGGCGTCGGGGGTGCCGGCATCGTCGTCGACGGCGCCGCCATCGGCTTCCGGGCCTGCGTCCGGGCCCGCGTCCTCCGGGGCGACTCGGGTGCAGGTAGAGGCGAGGCAGCGGAACCCGCGGTCGCAGTCCGAGTTGCGGATGCAGACACCGTCGTCGCAGGCGACGAGGAGCAGGGGGGCCAGCACGATGGACAGGCGGGCGATCATAGTTCGAAATCCACCCCGACGAGGCCGTTGAGCATCACCACGGCGCTATCCGCCGGGACGTCGGTGCCGAACAGGAACAGGTCGACCAACAGGGTGACGGTGAGGCCGAAGTCCCCGAGGGGGATCCGCAGCACCGCGCTCGTCTCGATCCCGAACATCGACTCGGGAACCAGGACGAAAGGCAGCCCGACGCCGGGGCGAAGCTCCAGGCTGCCGAGGGGCTTCCGCAGCTCGACCCGGGCGACGCCGCCGGCGCTCACCTGTCCCAGGAGCTCTGCCCGCAGGGCTCCACCCCAGAGCACCCCAGGCTGCTCGTCGGTCCAATGGCGAACGGCCGTCTCGAGGAAGACCGGGCTCATCCCCATCGCGGGCCCACCCTGACCACCGCCGAGGGAAAGGCCACCGCCGACCCCGAGACCCGCGGCCCACCGCGCCCGTTGGGCGTCCACCGACGCTGGGACGGCGAAGAGCGCCCCGGAGGCGACCAGGAGCGCCAGGGGCAGGAGCGGCCGGTGCCCGCGCCGGGGCCCCGTCGATGCCATCGAGGCCATCGGGGTCACGCGGACCGGCTGGGCCGGCGGCCCGGCGCCGGGTGGGCGCCCCCCTGGCGATAGCCCCGCAGGGCGACGCGCCCTCGGCTCAGACCTTCGAGGCGATCTCGGGCGACCCCCCGCCGCTCGTCGACGGCGTGGAGCAGCACCACGTTGCGGGCCCGGACCCCGTCGAGGCGGGAGGCGATCTCCCTCCGCTCGTCCGGATCGAGGACGTTCGGGTCGAGCCGCTGGAGCTCGTCGAGGAGCGCTTCACGGTCGGCGATCAGCCGGGCCAGGGCAGCGGTGGTCGCCTGAGCCGGCTCCGCCCAGCTCGCCTCGAGGGCGGCGACCAGCTCGAACACCCGGGCCCGAGACGGTGCCCCGGTGACCTCGCCCCCGTCCGTCGTCATCGCGTCTGCTCCGCGAGGGTGGCCCAGGCGTCTCGCAGGGTCGTGAGCACCTCGACGGCGGGGCCGACCACCTGGGCATCCCCCGTCGCCGCCGCCTCCCCGATCCGGTCGAGAATGAAATCGTAGAGGCCTTCGAGCTGGTCGCAGAGCTCCGGCGCCTGGTCGTGGTGCAGGGTCGCCCGGAGCTCGGAGACGACGGCATGGGCGCGGCCGAGCTTGGCGCCCCGGGTGGCGAGGTCCGCCCGGGCGTGGGCGTCCATCGCCTCCCGGAGAAAGCGCAGGGCCCCGTCGTAGAGCTGGACCACGATCCGCACGGGGGAGGCGGTGTTCACGTTCGCCTGGCGGTACTGGGAGAGTGCGAAGGACATGACCTCTGGGCTGCCGGGTTGGGGGTGGGTTCGCGGGAAGGGGATGATTCCGGGTCGTCGTCGTCGTCGTCGTGGTGGTCGTCTCGAGCTCAGAGCCCGGAGAGGATCGCGCCGAGCTGGGCCTGCTGGGACTGGAGGCTGCTGACCAGCTGCTCGAGGGCCGCGAACTCGAGCCGGAGGTCTTCCTCGAAGCCTTCGACCCGGAGCTCCATGCGCTCGATCTGACCGTCCAGGTCCTGCACCCGGTCGTCGAAGCCATCGAGGCGCTGGCCGATGAGCCCCGTGTCCGGATCGGTCATCTGGCGGACCGCCTCGTCGAGCTGGGCCATGATCCCGACGGAGCCGCTGCCGTCGCCGACGAAGAGTTGGCTCACCGCCTCCGGGTCCGTCGCCAGCGCCTCGTCGAGGGCGGCGCCGTCGAGCTCCAGGGTCCCGGTGGAGGTCACCCGGATACCCACGGAGGCCAGGGTGGAGAAGGCGGGGTTCAAACCCGCGACCGCCTGGCCCGCCGTGCTCCGCAACCGTGACTGGATCTGTCGGAGGGTGGAGTCCCCGGCGAGGGAGCCCTCCGTCCGGGCCTCGCCGGTGAAGACGAACTCCGCGTTGATGGTCTCCGCGACCTTGTTGTAGGCGTCGACGAATGACTGGACGTTGCCCCGGAGCGTGTCGCCATCCCGCTCGACCCGGATCTCGACGGGGCCTGCCGTCTCGTCCCGAAGCTCCAGGGAGACGCCCGGGATCGCACCGGAGACCACGTTGTCGGGTCGGGTGATGGTGAAGGTGTCGACGGTCAGCACCGCGTCCTGAGCGGCCTGAATCTGGTTGCCCGGCGCCGTCAGACCGAGGGAGGTCCCCGCCTCGGAGAAGGTGATGGCGTTGGCGGCGCCGGTCTTCGTCCCCGCGATCTGGACGCGGTAGCTCGTCCCGTCGAAGAGCAGCCCGGCGGTGATCGACGCGCCGGACTCGTTGATCTTGGAGATCACCGACTCGAGGGTGTCCGCGCCGTCGACGTCGATGGTCACGGCATCCTCGCTGCCCACCTGGATGGTGAAGGAGCCGGTGCCGAAGAGCCCCGCCGCATCCCGGGCGGCGAAGGCGTTCGAGTAGGTGCGCTCGGCCCGGGCGAGGGCCTGGACCTCGACGTCGAAGGAACCGAGATTGGTCGCGCCGAGGGAGGTCGCCACGATGGCGTCTTCGTCCCCGGAGGTCACCCGGCTGCTCAGGACCTCGTCCCGGGTGCTCAAGGCGCCGACGGCGGAGCGCAGGTCATCGAGCTGGGAGCGGATCTGCTCGAAGCGGGACCGTTGGCTTTCGATGCTGCGCTTCTGGGACTCCAGGCGATTGATCGGGAGCCGCTCGACGGCGACCAGCTGGTCGACGAGGGACGCGGTATCGATACCCGAGGCGAGGCCGGAGAAGAAGATGTCCATGGGGTGGTCCGACGAGGGAGGCGTGCGTGGCGGCGGGAGCCGCCGGCATCCGGGAGAACGGGCGAAGGAAGTCGAAAGTCGAGGAAAAAATCGCGTCCCTTCCGACCAAGCGGTGGCGTGCCTCGCGAAGCCCGAAGGCGGCGGTGGGTGCGCGGGCCCGTCGGACCCACATCCCCACCGCCGCCGACCGAGCCGGATCAGCCGAGGAGGGACAGGGCGATGGCCGGGGCCTGGTTCGCCTGGGCGAGGACCGAGACCCCCGCCTGCTGGAGGATGTTGTTCCGGGTGAGCGCCGCCGTCTCCGAGGCGACATCGACGTCCCGGATACGGGAGTTCGCCGCCGAGAGGTTCTCCCGGGCGGTGCCCAGATTGGCGATGGTGACGTTCAGCCGATTCTGGGCGGCGCCCAGGGTCGACCGGGCGCTCGACAGGTCGCTGATCGCGGTGTCGATGGTGGCGAGGGAGCTCTGGGCGCCACCGGCGTTGCTGATCGTGAGGCTCGACAGACCGGAGGTGCCGCCGAGGGTCGTCGAATCGAGCTGTTCGATGGCGACGGAGATGGTGTCGTTCGACGTGGCGTTGATGCCGACCTGGAATTCGACCGCGTTCGACGAAGCGAGGCTCCCGTCGAGGAGCGACTGGCCGTTGAACTCGGTGACGGCGGCGATGCGGTCGATCTCGTCCCGGAGGGCGACGAACTCGTTCTGGAGGAACGCGCGCTCGGAATCCCCGAGGGTACCCGTGGAGGACTGCATCGCGAGCTCCCGCATCCGGGTGAGGATGCCGCTGACCTCGTTCATCGCGCCCTCCGCGGTCTGGATCAGGCTGATGCCGTCCAGGGCGTTGCGCTCGGCCTGGCCGAGGCTTCGGATCTGGGACTTGAGTCGCTCGCTGATGGCGAGACCGGCGGCATCGTCGGCTGCGGTCTGAATCCGCAGTCCGCTCGACAGCCGCCCGAGGTTGCCGGCCAGCGCCTGCTGGGTCCGGCCCACGTTCCGCTGCGCGTTCAACGACGCAACGTTGGTGAGGATGGAAAAGCTTCCACTCATCTGGGTCTACCTCTTCCTTGAGAAGTGCACGGCCGGGTCTTCCCGACCCGGCTTGCGGGTTCGATTCACCCAGAACGCGCGCGGCATCCTTGCCCAGCGAGCAACGCTCCATCCCCGATCTCGGACGCACGGTTGGGCCGATTGAGCCGAATGTTCCGCCCCGACGCGAGGAGTGAACCCCGCGCGCGCGAAGCCCTGGCTGCCAAAAAAAGGCGGGGGGGCCGGCGCGAGGCCGACCCCCCCGCCGGGGGAGGGAGAGAGGGTGGAGGGGTGGGATCCCCCGGCTGGATCAGCCGAGGAGGGAGAGGGCGATGGAGGGCGCCTGGTTCGCCTGGGCGAGCACGGCGACGCCCGCCTGCTGGAGGATGTTGTTCCGGGTCAGCGCCGCCGTTTCCGAGGCGACGTCGACGTCCCGGATGCGGGAGTTGGCGGCGGAGAGGTTTTCCCGGGCGCTCCCGAGGTTGGCGATGGTGACGTTCAGCCGGTTCTGGATGGAACCGAGGCCGCTCCGGGCGCTCGACAGGTTGCTGATCGCGTCGTCGATGGTGGCGAGGGCGCTGCTCGCCCCACCGGCCGACGAGACCTCTAGGGAGTCGAAGCCGGAGGCGATGGTGGTCGAGTCGAGCTGTTCGACGGTGAGCGCGATGGTGTCCGCCGAGTTCGCGTTGATGCCGACCTGGAAGTCGACGCCGGAGGCGAGGCTGCCGTCGAGCAGGTTGATGCCGTTGAACTCGGTGACCGAGGCGATGCGATCGATCTCGTCCCGGAGGGCGACGAACTCGGTCTGCAGGAACTCCCGCTCGGAATCGCCAAGGGTGCCGTTGGCGGACTGGACGGCGAGCTCCCGCATCCGGGTCAGGATGCCGCTCATCTCGTTCATCGCACCTTCCGCCACCTGAACCATGGAGACGCCGTCGAGGGCGTTCCGTTCGGCCTGGCCGAGGCTGCGGATCTGAGAACGAAGTCGTTCGCTGACGGCCAGGCCGGCGGCGTCGTCCGCCGCCGTCTGGATCCGAAGGCCGCTCGACAAACGCCCGAGGTTGCCGGCCAGCGCTTGCTGGGTGCGGCCGACGTTCCGCTGGGCGTTCAGCGAGGCGACGTTGGTCAGGATGGAAAAGCTTCCAGCCATGTTGTCTTACCTCATCCGTGAGTGTGGGTGCCGGACCGCGGGGGTCCGACGTCTACCGGAACGTTGCGCGGCACTCCTTGCCCAGCGGGCCACGCTCCGTAGGGGGATCGAACGGACGGGGCGGAGAGGCTTAAATGGAATCCGCCCCCCAGGAATCGCGATTCCCAGGGGGCGGACCGGTGCCCGGGCCGGGGAGGCCCGGTTCCAGAGGGGACGGGGGACCTCAGCCCAGGAGGGACAAGGCGATGGAGGGGGCCTGGTTCGCCTGGGCGAGGACGGACACGCCGGCCTGCTGAAGGATGTTGTTCCGGGTGAGCGCCGCCGTCTCCG
>DAPKRP010000796.1:0-5414 GCA_031800515.1 Polyangiaceae bacterium LLY-WYZ-14_1
CGCCTCATGATCCGGACGAAGTCGCGGCCATCGGCGGCGTGGGCGTAGGTGCCCGCCCCGACGTCTCCGAGGGCCGCCGCCAGGGTGGCTCCCGCGCCGCCCGTCACCCCGACGACGGAGAGGCCGAGCCCCTGCCGGGCCAGGGATTCCCCGAGCTCGAGGATACGCTCCGGGGCGGTCAGGCCTCGGCTGGCGACGCCGGTGGTCACCAGGACCACCCGGGGTTCCCCGTCGAAGCCATCGATCCGCCGGAGCGCCTGCTCCGCGGCGGCGTTCAAGCCGGCGACGAGGTCCACCTGGCCCGGCGCCATCCGGTCGAGGGCATCCCCGACGAGCCCCGGGTCCGCGACGAGCTGGCTGGCGGGAACGGCGTCGACGACCACCAGCGGATCCGGTCCCACGGCGACGATGCTGATCCGGTCCGCCGGGTCGAGGCCCTGAGCGAGGGCGCGGACGCCGTTGTCTTCGCTCCCGCGGAGGGCTCCGGTGACGGCCTCGCTGCGCTCGATGGCGACCACGGCGTGGACGGACCGACGGTCCCCGCCAGGGGGCAGGGGGGAGCTCAGTCCCACGAAGGCGGTCGTCCAGTTGCCCCCGTCGAAGCGCGGCGCGACGGCGAGGATCGGGTGGACGCACACGGGTGCACCGCAGTCGGCGGGGGGTAGGTCGACGGCGTGCTCGGCGAAGAAGCCCACCGGGTCCAGGGTCTCCGGGGAGGGGACGCCGCCGTCGGCGACGATCGCTCGGAGAAGCGCGATGTCCTGGGCGCCGCCCTGGGTCACCCCCGTCGCCCCTTCCGGCCGCGTGGCGTCTCCCAGCCTTTCAGCACCGCCCCCTTCGTCCCCGCAGGCTCCGGTCAGGGCCGCCGACAGGAGGATGATGGCGACGGCTCCCGCCTGCCCCGGGGCGGAAGAGAGGAAAAAGCGCCTGGCCTTCCGGCGCTCGCGGCTGGGCTCGGTCCGCGCGCTGCTCGTCGTGGTGTGGTTCATCATCATCATCGTCGTTCCCTGTCCCCTTCCCGGTCGCCGACCGGCTCTTCTGGGCGGTCGTCGTCGTCGCCATCGTCCGCTGCGTCGAGGCGGAGGATCTCGTAGTGCACCGCCATCTCCGTCAGCGGGCCGGGGGATTCCCGCCCGGCGGCGCAGGGGAGGCCGGGGGTCGCGATCACATCCTCGGACCGACCGAGGGCGACCTCGACGCTGCCGTCGACCGAGGCGCCGTCCCCGATCTCGATGGGGACGGGGTCCCAGCGGACCGGTGCCCCGGCGACCAGCGGCACGCCGCGGTCGCCGTCCTCCCCGCCGCCATCCTCCCCGCCGCTGTCGTCGTCCGGGGAGTCTCCCCGAGCGACGGTGACCCGGAGGGGTCGAAGGCGCGCCCCGCAGAGCGTCGTCTTCCCCCGACAGGATTCGTCCACCTGGCGGATCTGGACCACCAGGGGGCTGCGGAGACCGAGCCGGGGGCCCGGAAGGAGCTGGCCGCCGGGGGACACGCCCTGGATCCGGTGGAGCACCAGGGACTGGAGCGGTTCGGCCAAGGCCCCGTCTGGGTCGAAGCGGGGCAGCGACCGGAGCTCCAGGGTCCGCACGGAGAGCGCCACACCGAATGTCCCAGCCGTCCGGAGCTCGAGCCGGTCTCCCTCGGCGAAGGGAAAGGCCAGTCCGTCCGGCAGGCACAGGTCGATGGTCTCGTCTGGGGACGGCTGGCGACCGTCGAGGGGAGCGGTCTCGGCGAGGTCGACGCGCCAGCAGCCCGGCGCGAGAGGTCGTACCCGTTCGATCCGACTCTCCTGCCCGAACGCCTGGCCGGCGGGGTCGAGGCCCGGCGCCTCGAGGGGCAGGGCGTCCCCGGGCTCGCAGCGCACCCCCGTCGCATCGAGGGGAAGGACTTCGACCCGATCCTCCCCGCGGAGGACGGTGAGCTCCCGCAGGCCCATGCCCCCGCGGAGGTGGAGGGTGTCGACGGGGAGAAACTCGCCGTCGGTCCGACGGGAGACGAAGTCGGCTCCGTCTTGGAATCGGGCGAAGACGAGCTGAGGCGCCAGGCCCGGTCCGGAGATCACCAAGGCCGTGCAGGCGGCGGGCTCGGGCATCCCACCGGGACCGGGGACCCCCGCGGGGCGGTCGACGGGAAGGGTGCCGTCGCCGTCGACGGCGAAGGTGCGTGCGGGGGAGAAGGCGTCGAGGTGGAAGGCGCCGGGGAGGTGCTCGGCCAGATGCGCGTCGCAGCTCGCCCGGTGGTCGAGCCAGCGGATCCGGAGGTCGACGGGCTCCGGGCTCTCGTTCCACAGGGCGAGCTCGGTGAACCAGCCCGGATCCCGGTCCCCGGGCTCCGCCGGGGACGCGAGACAGGCGACGGTCGAGCCGGCGATACCGAGACGGGTCGACCAACCCATGCGTGCCTTGCCGGGGGCGGCCGTCCGGGCGGAGGGGCGTCTTCCGGAGGGGGCAGGAGGCGTCGAGCGGCCAAGGCGTAGCACCGACGGGAGGACCGCCAGGGCGATCAAGTCGGTGGGATCGACGGTGAGGGCCCAGCGCAGACCGAGGAGCTCCCGGGCGGTCGCGGTCACCGCGGCGGCGGCGTCCGGGGAGAGGTTGATGAGGGCGAAGCCGCCCCCCACCGCCCCCCAGGCAGCGCGCCGGGCCGCGGCGGGGGACATCACCGTGGCGAGCGCCGTGGCCGTCAACGGGGGGGCGACGGTGAGGAACGCCAGGTCGCTGAGCTTGCCGGTCAGCCAGGCGGGGAGAAGGCCTGCCCCTTTCAGAAGGTGGTCGTTGACCATCAAGAGACCGAGGGCGAGCCACCACGTCACGGTCCCCAAGGCCGGGTCGGACATCGATGTCCGGTCTGCGGCGCGGCGTTCGGCCTGTTCCGGTCGGTCTCCCCCAGCCATCTTCCCGGTCCCGGCTTCCCTTTCCGCCGCCCTTTCCGGCGGCTTTGGCCCACCATGCCCGGCCCGTCACGATTCGGCCCGGCACGCTCGGCCCAGCATGCTTCGGCCCATCCTACACCGACGGCCCGCGTCGAGACCTGCCATCGTCGCGCCGAGTGTCGGATCCGTTTCCGTCGGTTCCGCCGGGAGATACGGTCCGCCGGGAGGCGTATACTCCGGGCATGTGGCTCATGGCTTGGAGGCTCGCCCTGGCGGGTCTCGTCTTCTTCGTCTCCGGATGCTCCGCGGTGACCGACTTCGATCGTTTCGAAGACGGCGACGGGATGGGCGACGACGACGACGACGACGACGATGATGATGATGACGACGACGACTGCGCGCGGCGGGACTTCGGCGATTGCGCGGTCGGCGTGGAAGCGCCCGGGGGCGGCTGCGCACCCCGGCCGGTCGCCGCGGGCACCGGCTGCGAGGCGACGCCGAACGGTTGCTTCTCCGGCACCGGCACCTGCGACGGGGTCGGCACCTGCGTCGCCGAACAGCTACCCGCGGGCAGCAGCTGCCGCGCCGAGGCGGGCGCGAGTTGCTTCGCGGGGCAGGGGGAATGCAACGCCCGGGGGGTGTGCATCGCCGAGCCGGTCACCGAGGACAACGACACCTGCGGGGGGGCGGTCCCCCTGGCGGCCAACCTATCGCCGGGCAACTACCAGATCCCCGTCGGCCGCTGCGTCACGGACACCTTCGAGCCCAGCTGCACCGCCGGCGGGGGCCTCGACGCCTTCTACCGAACCAACTTCCCGGTGGCCCGCTGGATCCAGGCGCGGGTGACCAACGATGAAGGCCGCACCTTGCCGCTGGACCACTCGGTCAGCTTTCTCGAGGGCTGCGGCGGCGCCCCAGAGGTCGCCTGCCTGATCTCGGATTTCGACCCCATCGCCGACGGCTGGATCCTCGCCGGGAGCTACATCGTGGCGCTGGATGTCCAGGGACTGGGTCCGAACGACGTCCTGCCGACCCTGGCCCTCGACGTGACCATCGACCCGCAGGCCCGCTGCGAGACCGCGCCGCTGCTCTTCGACCCCCTGCCCGGGGACGACCCGTCGATCACCGCCGCCAACACCTTGGGGGCCCGAGACGACTTCGCCCTCAACGGTTCGGGCAACTCCGTCCCCGACCACGCCTACGAGCTCCAGGTCGACGAAGCCGGGATCTTCGCCATCAGCACCTTCGAGATCATCGCCGACGACCTCGGACCCACGGAGGTACCGCACCCCGACACGGTGTTGGGGGTGGGCACCACCTGCGGAGGCGTCGACCTGGGGTTCAACGACGACGACCTCGACGGGGTCGGTCTTTTCTCCTCCGTCGAGGTCGTCCTGGGACCGGGGAACTACTTCATCTCCGTCGACGGCTTCGACTCGGGAGACGTCGGCTCCTACGGCCTCGAGATCGCGCGCCTCGAATGAGGGGCGGGGGCGGCCGGCGCTCCGCCACCTACCGTTGACGGGGGGCGGATTCCGGGGTTTCTTCCGCCGCCGTGGCCTCTTCGTCTCCCCCGGACCGCCGGACCCGGCTCATGGGCTTCGCCTGGGTCCTCGCCGCCTACCTCGTCGCCCTGGGCCTCGCCATCCTGTCGGCGCTGCCCCTGCCCGCGGGAACCCACCCGCTGGTCGTCGTCGCCGTCGGCGACCTGGTCGGGACGGTCGCGATCTTCGCCTTCAGCTTCGTCTTCCGAAACTCGAGCTTCTACGACCCCTACTGGTCCGTCGCCCCGGTGCCCATCGCCATCTATCTGGCGAGTCATCCCCAGGCGGTGGACGACGCCGTGCCCGGGAGGCAGGTCGTCGCCATCGCACTGGTCACCCTCTGGGGCCTGCGGTTGACCTGGAACTGGGCCCGGGGTTGGACCGGCCTCCACCACGAGGACTGGCGCTACGGCAAGCTGCGTGAGGACACGGGGAAGGCCTACTGGCTGGTGAGCTTCTCCGGGATCCATCTGTTCCCGACGGTGCTCGTCTACCTCGGATGCCTCGGGCTCTACCCGGCCCTCCTCGCCGGCTCCCGACCCTTCGGCCTCCTGGACCTCCTGGCCGCCGCGGTGACCGCCGGGGCCGTGGTGATCGAAGGGCTCGCCGACGACCAGCTTCGGGCCTTCGTCCGCCGCAATCGGGACCCGAATCGCTACCTCGACACCGGGCTCTGGGCCTGGTCTCGGCACCCGAACTACTTCGGCGAGGTGTCCTTCTGGTGGGGCGTCTGGCTGTTCGGGCTCGCCGCGGATCCGTCGAGCGCCTGGTGGACCGCCGCCGGACCCCTGGCCATGACCGGGCTCTTCGTCTTCATCAGCATCCCGATGATGGAAAAGCGGATGGTGGCGAAGCGGCCGGCCTACGCCGAGCACCAGCGCCGGGTATCGATGCTGCTGCCGCTGCCGCCGCGACGCCGCGAGGCGCCCAGCTCGTGAACGCCGATGGCCGGCGTGGTAGGACGCGCCGCTCGTGACGACGCCGACCACGACCGACGC
>DAPKRP010000797.1:0-2896 GCA_031800515.1 Polyangiaceae bacterium LLY-WYZ-14_1
TCTTACATCACAACCAATTAATCGAACACGGGAATTTAATCGTCGGGGAAAGCTCGGCTGGCGGGTCGAGGGAGGGGTCCGACTCGGACGGGGACGGTGGCGGCGGGATCGTGGCGCGGGCGCCGGCATCGCCCGACGGACCGGCGGACGCCGTTGCGGGCGCCCCGGCCGGCTCGCCTCCCCCAGCGGCCGCCGGCTCCTGCGCCAGCGCCTTGGCTTCCCGGGCGCCCTTGGCCAGGGCCTCCGCCGCCGCCCGGGTCTGGTCCCGGGCGGACAGGTAGGCATCGTAGTCCCGCCGGCGGCTCTTCTTGGAGAGGGTCTCGTAGGCTTCCGTGAGCCGCGTGAAGACCGCCTCCATCTTCTGGCGGAAGCTGCCGAGGCGCTTCCGAAACTCCGTGTCGGGATGGAAGAGCTTCGACTGGGAGAAATAGGCCGCCCGGATCTCGTCCCGGCTCGCGCCGCGCCCGACCCCGAGGACCTGATAGTGGTCGAGCTCCTTCAGTCGGGCGTGGCGCTGCAGGATGTCCCGACGCCGCTCCACGTCGAGGTCGACGTCCGGCTCGTCCAGGGGGTCCGGGGCCGCGGCCTGGCTGGTGGCGGAGGCCCGAGGGCCCCGGGGCGGCGGGGGCGCCGCGGGTGACCGGGGAGGCGTCGAGCCCGCGGGGGGCCGGGGGGAGGACCGGTAGGCGCCCGTCCCGGCGGGGGAGGACGGGGAGGACGCGGCCGGCGAGCCCGAGCCGCGGGTGGGCCGGTCATCCGCCGCCGGCGGTCGCTGGGAGGGCGACGGCGCCTCGGCCCGCACCCATTCGAGGGCGCCGAGCCCATCGAGCTTGTCGAGGATCTCGCCGACCGCCTCCCGTTCCAGGCCCGAGAGGTCGGCGAGCTCTTCGGCGGTGGTCGTCCCGTCGATGAGGGACAGCACGAAGCCCTCCCGGGGCATGAGCGGTAGGGCGGTGACGTCCGCCCCCGCCCTACGGCGCGGTACCCGCCGCCCTCTGGTTCCTGCGCCCGCTTGATTCACCCGGTGCCGTTCCGTCTCGCCGCTGGACCCGGGGAATCGTCCCGAGCCGTCCGCTTCGTCCTGGATCGGCAACGGAGCCCGCGCCTACCCGTTTAGTATACGAGGAGCTCGAGCAGGGCCTTCTGGGTGTGCAGTCGATTCTCGGCCTCGTCCCATACTCTGGACTGGGGTCCATCGATCACCTCCGCGGCGACCTCCTCCCCCCGGTGCGCCGGCAGGCAGTGGAGGAAGATGGCCTCAGCCGCTGCCCGACCCATCCGTGCCGCGTCGACGATGAACCCGTCGAAGGCGGCCCGCCGGGCCGCCGCTTCCGCCTCCTGGCCCATGCTGGCCCAGACGTCGGTGGTGACGACGGTCGCCCCATCGACCGCCTGTCCGGGGTCTCCGACCACCCGGATCGAACCCGGACCGAGCTGCCGGGCCCGATCGAGGATCGCCGGATCCGGCCGGTAGCCGTCGGGGCAGGCGCAGACCAACTCGAAGCCGAGGAGGCCGGCGGCCATCGCCCAGCTGTGAGCCATGTTGTTTCCGTCGCCGATCCAGGCGACCCGCTGCCGGGACAGGTCCGCACCGAAGGCCTCCCGTACGGTCAACAGGTCCGCGAGCAGCTGGCAGGGATGGAAGTCGTCGGTGAGGCCGTTGATCACGGGGACCCGAGAGGCCGCGGCGAGGGCCTCGACCCGGGCGTGGGCATGGGTCCGGTAGACGACGGCATGGACGTAGCGGGAGAGCATCCGTGCCGTGTCCTCGATGGGCTCGCCCCGGCCGAGCTGGGTATCCTTGGCGAGGACCGTGGACGGATGGCCTCCGAGGTCGACGACCCCCGCCTCGAAGGACAAGCGGGTCCGGGTGCTCGCCTTTTCGAGGAGGATCACCACCGTCTTCCCCGACAGGGGTCGGGGATGCTCCGGCGTCCCCCGGAGCGCCTTGAGCTCAGCCGCCCGGTCGAGGACGGCCAGGAGACCGTCGCGACCGAGGTCCGCCAGCGTCCGTAGGTGCCGCACCGTCTCCCCCGGCGAGGCATCCGAGCTCGGCGGCGGGGTCGTCGTCACCGGCCCGCCTCCGAGGCGCTCGGGGTGCGGGGCGGGTCGTCCAGCACCGCCACGACGGCTGCCATCGCCTCGTCGATCTCTTCCCGGGTGACGTTCAAGGGCGGGGAGAAGCGCAGCACGTTCCCGCCGGCAAGGGACAGGAGCACCCCCCGGTCTCGAAGGCTGGCGAGGACCTTCGGAGGGTCGAGCTCCGGGGCGAGCTCCACCCCTCGTAGGAGCCCCCGGCCCCGGGCTTCGACGAGGGTTCGGGGGTGACCGTCGACGAGCTCGTCGAGGCGGGCACCGAGGTAGGCGCCGATTTCGTCCGCCCGGCGGACGAGGTCTTCCTGGTCGAAGATACGGAGCACCGCGAGACCGGCGGCGCAGGCCAGGGGGTTTCCCCCGAAGGTGCTGGCATGGCTGCCCGGGGGGAGCCCCGGCGCCACCCGGTCGGTCACGGCGATGGCCCCCAGGGGGAAGCCGCCGGCGATCCCTTTGGCGAGGGCACAGGCGTCCGGCACGACACCGCTCCATTCCGCCCCGAGGAAACGACCGGTGCGACCGTAACCCGTCTGCACCTCGTCGAAGAGCAGCAGCGCGCCGCGTTCGGTGCAGAGGGACCGCAGGCCCTGGAGGTAGGCGTCCCCACCGACCCGGATGCCCCCCTCGGCCTGGATGGGCTCGACCAGGACGGCGGCGGTGCGGGGTCCGATCACCCGGTCCATCGCCGCGAGGTCGTCATAGGGCACGTGATGCACCCCGCCGACCAGGGGCTCCATACCCACGTGGTACTTCGGCTGCCCGGTCACCGACAACGCCCCCATGGTGCGGCCGTGGAAGCTGC
>DAPKRP010000798.1:0-2238 GCA_031800515.1 Polyangiaceae bacterium LLY-WYZ-14_1
CCAGACGGGCAGGGTCCAGAAGGCGAAGCGGTCGTAGTCGGCGCCGAAGAGGGGACCGGCGAGCCCTAGCCCCAGGAGCAGGAGCCCCCATTCCGGGGCGCGGTGGCCGAGGAAGCCGATGGCCTCCCGGAGGCGGCCCGCCACCCCGAGCACCAGCACGCCCAGGGCGTTCCCGTAGGCGTAGACCAGCATCTGCTGGCGGCCGGGGACGAAGAGGATCCGCTCGGACCAGACCCGCAGGGTGAACCACAGATCCGCGGGACGGCTCGGGGGCACCAGGGGTGGGGCCAGGCGCAGGGCGACGGCAGGGGCCAAGGCGACCGCCGTGGCGAGCAGGTGGACCGCGACGGTGTGGGGGCGGAGCGCCCGGCGTCGGCGGATCAGCCAGACCAGCTGAAACGGCACCAGGAGGACCAGGTTCTCCCGGCAGAGCAGCCCGGCGCCGAGGGCGACGGCGAAGACCCCGGGCCGCCCCCGCAGCACCGCGTCGACGGCGGCGAGGCCGAGGGCGGTGCCCAGGGGGTCTGCGCTCACCGGGGCGTGCCACCAGCTCTTGACCCCTTGCTCGGCGCCCATGACGAGCAGCATCAGGATCAGCGCGACGGGGCGCTCGGCGCCCAGGGCTCGGGCGATGCGGAAGGTCCCCCAGGCGGTCCCGACCGCTCCGAGCATCGCGAGGGCGCGAAACCCGACGAAGGTCGGGAGGCCGGACGCCCAGACCAGCGCCGGGGCCAGGGGTCGCTGGTGAAACGGCGGGTCGATCCGGAGGGCCGGGTCCCCGAGGCGTTCCGCCATCGCCCCGTAGAAGCGCCCGTCGTGGCCATAGCCGACCCCCGCTGGACCGGCTCCATAGGTGATCTGCGGGGTGGTCAGCAGCACCCAGACCAGCGGGAGGCCGACCCCCACCGCCGCCACCAGCAGGGGACGCCGCTGGGCGAGCTCGGCGAAGGCCTCGTCCAGGGCGACCACCGCGGACCGAGGGGCCCAGAGGGCGCCCGCGGCCAGGGTCCAAAGGAGCGCCTGCTCCGCGAGGAGCACCCGCCAGCCGGAAGCTAGGGGGCCGAGGGGCTCGGCGAGCCGCTCCCCCACCGCGAGGCCGCCGACGGCCAGGGCGACCAGGGTGGCGAGCCCCCGGGAGACCGGCCCCCCGAAGCACCTGGATCGCGCGCCGATCGCCTCCCGGGACACGCGACTTCCTCATCCGAAACGGCCCGCCGCGTCAACGACCCGGGTCCCCGGCCTCCGGGCCCAGGAGCGTGCCCAGCGCCTCGACGGCGCCGGCGAGGTCCGGCGTAGCTTCCGGAAGTCCCGCCATGGGATCCCCGACCTCCCGCACCCGGTCGGGGACGCTCGCGAGGTGGAACCGCCGGGGATCGAGGGCGTAGCTCACCTCGTCCCAGGTGAGGGGGGTCGAGACGCCGGCGCCGGGAGAGGCCCGCACGGAATAGGGCGCGACGATGGTACGGGTGCGCCCGGTCTGGCCCGTATCGATCAGCACGCGACCGCCCCGCTTGACCTTGAGCCGCTCCATCGTCGCCAGGTCCGG
Source organism: Polyangiaceae bacterium LLY-WYZ-14_1 (assembly GCA_031800515.1). Taxonomy (GTDB): domain Bacteria; phylum Myxococcota_A; class Polyangia; order Polyangiales; family DAPKRP01; genus DAPKRP01. Next base: position 1,547 of record DAPKRP010000798.1, read on the forward strand.
GTGGCGCCGGACGAGCAGCTGGCCGAGGAGGTCGGCGAGGCGACGGGCGGCGGGGAAGCGGGCCGTGGCGCCCAGGGCTACCAGCACGTGGAGCCCGGTCTGGCCGCTGGTCTTCGGGAAGCCCGGGAGGCCGACCTCCTCGAGCAGCTCCCGCAGGCTCCGGGCCAGGGTCACGGCATGGCGAAAGGGCGCTTCCCCGAGGTCGAAGTCGATGGTCAGGAAGTCGCAGCGGTCCGGCGTGCCGGTCCGGAAGGCCATCACGTGGATCGGGATCGCGCCCAGATTCGCGACGTGAAGCAGCGTCTCGAGATCGTCGATGAGAAAGGTGGTCACCTGCCGCCGCGTTCGCCCCGGGCGGCCCCGGCGCCCCGCCGCCCGGCGTCCGCCGGCGTCCGCGCCCGGGGCCGTGCGACGGGCCGGGTCCTCCGGGGGAACGCCGTCGTCGCCGTCCTCGTCGCCGGAGGACCCCTTGCTCAGGGAGAAGGTCCGCACCCAGTCGGGGGTGCCCCGGGGCACGTTCCACTGGAAGAAGCGCTTTCCGTGGATGCCGTCGGGATGGCGTACCAGGGTGACGGGCCGGTCCCGGAGGTGGGGGAGGATCGCCGGGGCGATGGCCTCGTAGTAGCCGCAGAGGTCGCCCTTGGTCAGCCCGTCCTCGGGCCAGAAGACCTTCCGCTGGTTGGTCAGCCGCA
>DAPKRP010000799.1:0-2376 GCA_031800515.1 Polyangiaceae bacterium LLY-WYZ-14_1
CCGAGCTTGGGATGGCAGGACGGGAAGGGCGATGCTCCCGGGCCCGAGGGGGGCACGCCGGGACCACGAACGACGACGCGCGCCGCCGGCGGGGCCGGGGCGCGCGTCGAACCGTTCGCTTAGGCTGGGATCAGAAATCCATGCCGGGGGCGCCGTGGCTGTGACCGCCGCCGGTGCCCTTGTCTTCCTTCGGCGCCTCGGCGACGAGGGCCTCCGTCGTCAGCATGAGGCCGGCGACGCTCGCGGAGTTCTGGAGGGCGGTGCGGACGACCTTGGTCGGGTCGATGACGCCGGCGTCGATCAGGTCTTCATAGGTTTCGTTGGCGGCGTTGAAGCCGTAGCCACCCTTGCCGTTCCGAACCTCGTTGACGACGATCGAGCCTTCCAGGCCGGCGTTGCCGGCGATCTGCCGAAGGGGCTCTTCGATGGCGCGGCGGACGATGTTCACGCCCACCCGCTGCTCGTCCGAGACCTCGAGCTTGTCGAGGCCGACGGCGCCCCGGATGAGGGCGACGCCCCCGCCGGGCACGATGCCTTCTTCGACGGCGGCCCGGGTGGCGTGGAGCGCATCCTCCACCCGCGCCTTCTTCTCCTTCATCTCGACTTCGGTGGCCGCGCCGACCCGGATGACCGCGACGCCACCGACCAGCTTCGCGAGACGCTCCTGGAGCTTCTCCCGGTCGTAGTCGCTGGTGGTGTCTTCGATCTGCTTCCGGATGGTCTCGATCCGGCCCTCGATGTCCTTCTTCTTGCCGGCGCCGTCGACGATGGTGGTGTTCTCCTTGTCGACGGTGACCCGCTTGGCCCGACCGAGGTCGTTCAGGGTGATGTTCTCGAGCTTGATGCCGAGATCCTCGCTGATCACCTGACCGCCGGTCAGGGTCGCGATGTCCCGAAGCATCTCCTTCCGCCGGTCGCCGAAGCCCGGTGCCTTGACCGCCGTGGTGGTCAGGGTGCCCCGGAGCTTGTTGACGACCAGGGTCGCGAGCGCTTCGCCTTCCACGTCCTCGGCGATGACGAGGAGCGGCTTTTGCTGCCGGGCGATCGCCTCGAGCACCGGGAGCAGGTCCTTCATGTTCGAGATCTTCTTCTCGACGATGAGGAGGTAGGCGTCCTCGAGGACCGCCTCCATCCGCTCCGGGTCCGTGACGAAGTAGGGGGACAGGTAGCCCCGGTCGAACTGCATGCCCTCGACGACGTCGAGGGTGGTCTCGAGGCCCTTCGCCTCTTCGACGGTGATCACGCCTTCCTTACCGACCTTCTCCATCGCCTCGGCGATGATGCCGCCGATGGTGAGGTCGCCGTTGGCGCTGATGGTGCCGACCTGGGCGATCTCCTTCGGGTCCTTGGTCGGCTTGGAGAGCTTCTGAAGCTTCTCCGTCACGTGCTCGACGGCCTTCTCGATGCCTCGCTTGAGCTCCATCGGGTTGTGGCCGGCGGCCACCATCTTCGAGCCCTCCCGGAAGATCGACTGGGCGAGCACCGTGGCGGTGGTGGTCCCGTCGCCCGCGACGTCGGAGGTCTTGGAAGCGACCTCCCGGACCATCTGGGCGCCCATGTTCTCGAACTTGTTGTCGAGCTCGATCTCCTTGGCGACGGTGACGCCGTCCTTGGTGACCGTCGGAGCGCCGAAGCTCTTTTCGATGACGACGTTCCGCCCCTTCGGGCCGAGGGTGACCTTCACCGCGTTCGCGAGGGCGTTGACCCCAGCGAGGATGCGGTCCCGGGCACCCGTATCATAGATGATTTCCTTGGCAGCCATCGTGACCTCCTTGGCTTGCTTCTGTCAGCGTTGAACCGGTGGACGGGGGATCACTCGACGACGCCGAGGATGTCGTCCTCGCGGAGGATCAGATGCTCCTCACCGTCGATCTTGACCTCGGTGCCGCTGTACTTGCCGAACAGCACCCGGTCGCCCTTCTTGACCTCGAGGGCCCGGACCTCCCCGCCATCCGTCGTCTTGCCGTTGCCGACGGCGATGACCTTGCCCTCGATGGGCTTCTCCTTGGCGGTGTCGGGGATGATGATGCCCCCCTTGGTCTTTTCCTCTTCCTTGACGCGCTTGACCAGCACGCGGTCGTGCAGCGGGCGAATCGCCATGAGTCGTCCTCCTTGCCCCGGCCCCTGTGGCCGGGATCGGTTTGTTGGCACTCGCCGATGGGGAGTGCCAGCAGTGCGCGGGACGGTAAATCGCGCCGGAGGCCCGTCAAGCCGGCCCCGACGATTCGAGGCGAAAAAGGTGCGTCTTCCGAGAAAACCTCAGCGTTCGTCGGCGCTTGCCACCGGGTGACGGCTGCGTGTCAGCACCCGACCCCGGTGGCTGCCAGCCCCCCGGCCCGGGCCGCAGCCCCGCCCCCTTCCGGCTGGTCCGCCGCT
>DAPKRP010000800.1:0-3703 GCA_031800515.1 Polyangiaceae bacterium LLY-WYZ-14_1
GGGCGATCGCCCTGACAGTGTTGGTAATTCAGCCGAGGAACCGGCCGCCGAGCCGCCCCCCGTCGACCCCGATCCAGGCGCCGCCGATGACGGAGAGGCCCGGGGAACCGCCGCCGCCGGGCTGCCCCTTCCCCCGCTGGACCAGAGCCTGGAGGCCCGGGTGGTGCCCTACTGGGGGCTGGGCGCGCTCGGCACGGTCACCCTGGTCAGCGTGTTCGCCGGCCCGGCCATCCTCGGCGTCCTCCGCCGGGGCATCGACGCATCGAGCCCACTGGCCCTCGGGGTGAGCGGGCTCGCCGTGTTCTTTTTGGTGCCGGCACTGATCCGACTGCTCTTCGCCCCCAGCCGATATCGGCGGTTCCGCTTCGGGGTCTCCCGACGCCTGCTCTACGTGAAGCAGGGCGTGCTGGCCCGGCACGAAAAGATCGTTCCCGTCTCCAAGGTCCAGCACGTCGACGTGGACCAAGCCCCCCTCGAACGGGCCTTCCGCCTGAGCACCCTCGAGGTCTTCACCGCGGGTGGGCGCCGGGCGACGTTCCGCATCCCCGGCTTGTCCCCGGAACGCGCCGACGAGCTGCGCCGACGGATCCTGGAAGCGAGCGATGCCCTCGATGCCGACGCCCGGGACGAGGACGCCGCCAGACATGACGACGCGGCCCAGGACGACGACACAGACGGCCACGACGACGCGGCCCGGCACGACGACACACACGGGGACGACGAGGCGGCGGGGCGCGACCACCCGGCGGACGGACCGAACGGCGCGCACCGCGAGCTCCCGCCGGGGCGCGACGAACAGGAACCTCCCCGGTGACCAGCGCAGGCGCGCAGACCATCGGCAGCGAACGCGTCCTCCTCGAAGGCGGACTCCATCCGGTCACCTTCCTGCTGCGCCTGGGACGCCTGGGCCGCTTCCTGTTCATCCTGGCGCTTCCCGTCCTGTTCCGCGGCGCCGATGCCGCGCCCCTCGACTTTCTCGGCCCCGCCCTCGCCTTCGTCGCCCTTGGCACGCTGGGTCCACTCCTCGAGCTGGTCAGCTTCCGATACCGGCTGACGGACCGGGAGCTCTCCATCCGGGTCGGTGTGTTCGCCCGGACGGAACGCCGCATCCCCGTGGACCGCATACACGACCTCGGGCTCGAGCAGACGTTCCTTCGCCGGCTGCTCGGAGTGGTGACCGTCACCGTAGAGACCTCGGGCTCGGGGGGCGCCGAGGTGACCCTCGACGCGGTCTCCCGGGACACGGCGGACGCCCTCCGGGCGCAGCTCGAAGAGGCGGGCGCCGGCGCGGGCCCCCGGGGTCGCCTCCACCCCCGGGACGCGACGGACGCCGACGACCGGAGCCCGAGTCACCCGTCCCCCGGGGCGCCCGCTCGGAGTGGCCTGGCGCGCGGGCTTCGCCCCAAGCGACCGGAGGCGCCGGAGATACCCATTCATCGGGCCAGCTCCGGGAGTCTGGCCGTTCGGGGTCTGACGGACAATCGAGCCGGGCTCCTCTTCGTCGCGGTGATCTCCCTGGCCGAGCTCGCCTCGATCGCCGTCGGCCAGCCCCTCGAGCTCCTGCTCGCGGACCGCTGGCTGCGCAGCGCCCAGCTCCTCGCCCGGGCGCCCCTCGAGTCCTGGATCCTCCTCGGCGCGGTGTTCGCCCTGGTGGCGCTCGTCGTGGGGTGGGTGATCGCCGGGGTGCTGAGCTGGATCGGATTCTTCGGCTTCGAGCTGGCCTACCGGGAGGGGCTCTTCGTGCGGCGCTACGGCCTGCTCACCAGCCGCGTCCTCTCCGTGCCAGCCCACCGGGTACAACTGGTGCGGCTGGTCCAGAGTCCGCTCCGCCGGCTGGTCGGCGTCGGGACCCTCGAGGTGGAGAGCGCCGGTTCGGGCCGGGGTGAAGGCGAGGGCCAGGCCGGCCAGGTCGCCGAGGGCACCGAGACGTTCGTCCCCCTCGCCAGGCGCCGACGGCTTCTCGCCGTGGCCCGGGACGTCCTCGCGGGCAGCCGCCGCTGGGGCGACGATGGGCACCGGACGCAGACCCCATCCAAGACGGTGGTCCCTTCTTCGGACGACCCGAAGGATGCCGTCCCTGCCCAGGCCTGGCGAAGGACGAGCTTGCGCATCGTGCCACGCTACGGCCTCCGGGGATTCCTCCTCGGGCTCGGAGCCACGGCCGGGCTTCGCGCCGTCCTCGGCGCGACGCCGGAAAGCGCGGCGGATCTGCTCGTCCCCGCCTCCGTCCTGGCCGTCGTCGCCCTGTTCGCCGGGGTCGCTCGCTACCGAGCCCTGGCCTACGCGATCGATAAGGACACGCTGGTGCTGCGGGATGGGGTGCTCGGTCGGGTGGTCACCTACATCCCCCTCGACCGCCTCCAGGCCGCCGCCGTCGTCCAGCGGCCCATCGAACGGGTCCAGCGGGTCGCTCGCCTGGAGGTCGCCGTCCTCGGGGGCGCCGGGGCGGCCCTTCCCAACATCCCCGTCGCCGCGGCGAGGCGTCTGCTCCCACGGCTCTTCGCCGGCTGATCGACGAGGAACGACGCACCGAGGCGTTCCTCGATTGCCTTCGTCGGCCTGGTCCCCGTACCATCGACCCGGTTGGCTATGCGGTGGGTTCCCCTGGTGCTCTGGGCCGCGTGCCTCTCCGCGTGCGGCGGGGAGGTCTACCGCGGCGTATTCCTGCCCGACGGAGGCAGCGGAGAGCCGGCCCCGGACCGCCCCACCGCCCCGGGCGCACCCGCTCCCCATCGGGGGGACGCCGGCGTCCCCGGAAGCGGCAGCTCCACCTACGAGCTCATCGCCAGCTCGGAGGTCGACTTCAGCGGCTTCCAAGGGGAAAACGGCTGGCGCTACGGGTACATCCGACCGGAGCTCCACCTCCCCCAGGGCCGGGGGGACAGCCTCCCCATCGCTGGCGGAGATGCCCGGCCCCGGGGGACGGACCCGAGCCACCAGAGCGCCTTCGTCGCCTTCCCCCGCTTCGCCGACGTCGTGCCCTTCCAGGACGGCGCCGAATGGGTGCCCTTCGACGAGATGCGCTGGCTCTACGTCGGTGCCGTCTACGTGCAGCCCCATGGGCCCATCGGCCAGCTCGGCATCGGCAAGCGAGAGCTCTGGGTCGCGCGCCGCTACGTGCCCGAGCTGACCGGGGAGCTTCTCTTCCGGGTCCGGGCGAAGCTGGCACCTCGGGTCGTCCCCTGCCCGGAGAGCGACGGGGTGGTCCTCGAGCTCTGGCGGGACGAATACCCGGTGCTGCTCGAACGCCTGCAGCTCGGCCAGGACGGCAGCGCCGCGGAGCTTCGTTTCGGACGTTTCCTCTTCGTCGACCCGACCACCCCCGTCGACCTGGTGGTGAAATCCGCGCGGAACGACATCTGTGACGTCGTCGAGCTGCGCGTCGACGTTCTCCGGAAACGGATGCTCCGCTGATGCGGGGGGTGGTGCTCGATGGGGGCTTCGGCCTCGACCGCCTGGTCGTCACCGACGACCTGCCGGACCCCGAGCCGGGACCCGGGGAAGTTCGGGTTCGGGTGCGGGCCACCTCCCTGAACTACCGGGACCTGCTGATGGTTCGCGGGGAATACAACCCGCGGCAGCCCCTGCCCCTGGTGCCTCTCTCGGATGGCGCGGGCGAGGTGGACGCGGTGGGGCCCGGGGTCAGCGACCTCGCCGTCGGGGATCGGGTCGCCGCGTCCTTTCATCAGGCCTGGCCCGCGGG
>DAPKRP010000801.1:0-3056 GCA_031800515.1 Polyangiaceae bacterium LLY-WYZ-14_1
ACGGGTTCGAGCAGGAAGACGAAGAAGGCCTCACCCGGGTCGCCCCCTCCCCCCGGGAGCTCGGCGGCCCCCCGGCGGCCCCGGCGGCGACGGGGTCGGATCCCGAAGAGGCCCACTTCCGCGAGGTCTTCCAGCAGTTTCTCCAGATGAAGGAGCGCTGCGGCGAGCCGACGGCGAATCTCACCTTCGAGAAATTCGCCCAGACTCTCCGGAAGAACAAGGCGGCCTTGATGGAGAAGCACCACGCCAAAGGCGTACGCTTCACGGTCTATGAAAAGGCGGGTAAAGCCGCCCTCAAGGCGACCCCCCTTCGGGACTGAATGCCCCGCGGAAATGCCCCGACCCCGGCGCCGCAACGGGGGCGGCCCGAGCGGGCGAGATCCGCCGAGGCGGTTGGCAAGGCGACCGCCCGACGTCAACTGAAGGGACGCTCGTCGTCCGAGCGTCCGAAGAGGTTGCGTCCGTACCGTCCTGACCGTGGGCGCGAGGACTAGAACCCCTGAGACTTTCTCAGGTGGGGGCCGGTATGAATCGCTTAAGGCTTCCCGGTGAAGCTTGCCGGGCCGGCTCACCACGACTCAGGGTTGACCCCCGGGTTCAGTCTGAACGTAAGGGATTCTATTTGCTCGCTGGCCTCACGCATCCGACAGAGGAACGCAGTGGAAAAACTAGCGACGCCCGCTCATCCGGTCAAGGTGGCGCCCCCCACTCGCGACGACCAAACCCCAGGGAGCGGTACTACGGCTTCTTGCGACCGACCCAGGGTACGTCGGGGACCCCGGCCCGGTGGTTGGCGAGGCGGGCCCAGACGAAGAACAGGTCGCTCAGCCGATTCAGGTAGCGGATGACCTCCAGCCGCACCTCGGAGCGGTGGGTCAGGGCGACGACCCGCCGCTCCGCCCGCCGGCAGACCGTCCGAGCGACATGGAGCTGCGCGGCGAGGGCGGTCCCCCCGGGCAGGACGAAGCTCGATAGGGGCGCGAGCTCCGCGTCGGCGGCGTCAATCCAGGCCTCCACCTGGTCGATGGCCGCCTGGTCGACCCGGGGCAGGTCGAGCTCGGAGAGCCGCTCCGGGGTGGTGCCGAGCTCGGCGCCGACGTCGAAGAGGGCGGACTGGATGATGGCCAGGGCGGAGCCGATGGGCGCATCCCGGTCTTCCGATACTTCGGTGCGGACGACCCCCAGCTGGCTGTTGAGCTCGTCGACGCCGCCGTAGGCTTCCACCCGAGGGTCGTCCTTGGCCAGGCGGGTGCCGCCGAACAGCCCGGTTTCTCCGTGGTCGCCGGTCTTCGTGTAGATCTTCATGGGCTCGGTGGGGATTCGGGCAGGGAAAAGCGGGCCCCCGCCGGCACCGGGTGGCCGGCGAGGACCGCGGAGACGGGCATCCGGCGTCGGCCTTCGAGCTGAACCTCGACGAGGCGGAGGAGCCTGCCATCTCCGCAGACCAGGTCGAGGCCATCCGGTCCGGCGCGGTGCACGCGACCGGGCTCCGGGGCCGTCCCGGGACCGTCGTCGTCCAGCACCCGGGTGCGGTGGACCTTCCAGCGGGTCCCGTCGAGCCAGAGCTGGGCCCCGGGCCAGGGGGACATGCCCCGGACGCGGTCGTGGACCCGCTGGGCCGGCTGGCGAAGATCGAGGGTCCCGTCCTCCTTCGTCAGCATCGGAGCCAGGGTCGCCCGTTCCTCGGGCTGGGGCGTCGGGACGACCGCGCCCGCCAGGATGGCGGGCAGGCTCTCCCGGAGGAGGGATGCGCCGAGGGCGGAAAGGCGCGGGGCGAGCTCGCCGGCGGTCTCGTCGGCCCGGATCGTCGTCTCCATGCACCGGAGGACGGGCCCCGTGTCCATCCCCTCGTCCATCTGCATCAGGCAGACGCCGGTGATGTCGTCCCCGGCGGCGATCGCCCACTGGATCGGGGCGGCCCCCCGCCAGCGCGGCAGGAGGGAGGCGTGGACGTTGACGCAGCCGAGGCGGGGGGCGTCGAGGACGGCGCGGGGCAGGATCCGGCCGAAGGCGATGACCACCGCCAGGTCGAGCTCGAGGGCCCGGAGCGCCTCCGCGAACTCCCTGGTTCGCACCTTGCGGGGTTGCTCGACCGGGAGGCCGAGCTCGAGGGCTCGGGCCTTCACCGGCGTCGGGACGCGCTTCATGCCCCGCCCCTTCGGCCGGTCCGGCTGGGAGAAGACCCGGACGACCTCCGTGGACTCTGCCAGCGCCTCGAGTCCCGGGACGGAGAACGACGGCGTCCCGAAGAACGCCGTCCGGGGGCGGCCGCCGCCGGGGGCTGCCCGCGTCACTCCGCCGGCGCCGGGACCGCCGCCGCCCGCTTGACCATCTTCCGGTGGGCGATGCGGCGGCGGAGCACCCCGAGGTGGTCGATCATCAGCTTGCCCTCGAGGTGGTCGTTCTCGTGCTGGATCGCGATGGCCAGGAGGCCGTCGGCTTCGAGCTCGAAGGGGTCGCCGTGTCGGTCCTGGGCACGCACCTTGACCCGTTCGGCCCGGCGTACCTCTTCGTGGAGGCCGGGGAACGACAAGCAGCCTTCCTCCCAGACCACCTCGCCGTCCCGTTCGACGATCTTCGGGTTGACGAAGACCCGGAGGTCCGAGGGCTCGTCGTCCCCGGTGGCGACGTCGACGATGAACAGACGCTTCGATTCCCCGATCTGGGGGGCGGCCAGTCCAACCCCCGGGGCCGCGTACATGGTCTCGGCCATGTCGTCGACCAGCTCCTGAAGCTCGGAGCCGAAGTCCTCGACGGGAAGGCCGGGGTTGCGGAGTCTCTTGTCCGGATAATGGAGAATGGTACGGATGGCCATGTTGCTCTTTAGGGGAATAGGGCCGCCGCCCCGGGTTCGCCATCGCCCGCCGGGGCAACCGCCGGACCTCTCCCAAGGGTAATCAGCGACGCGCCGAACGCCACGGTGGGGGACGCCCGGGTGCGGACCATCGTCATGCTTGACCCGCAGCACCGGTTGGGGCAGACGGTTGAAAACGACTTTCAATATCGCCTCGGCGAGCACGCCTCGACGGGGTGCCCTCCACGTCATGTCGGACCCG
>DAPKRP010000802.1:0-4549 GCA_031800515.1 Polyangiaceae bacterium LLY-WYZ-14_1
GCCCCATGAGGAAGGTCACCAGCCCATCGAAGGCGTAGAGGTGGACCACCCCGGGCTTCCCCCGGCGAATCACCAGCGCGGCCGCCAGGAGCCCGGCGGCGATGCCGCCCTCGATCCACAGGCTGGTCACCTGCACCCACAGGAGGTCCTCGACCTGCGCCAGGGGCGCGAGAAGCGGCCAGGACAAGATGTCCAGCACGAAGAAGGACACCACGATCCCGAAGCTGGTGAGGGCGTACATGCCCACGCGGCGCTGGAGGAAGGTCCTGTCCTCTTCGCTGAAGTCCAGACGCAGGCGGAAAGGGGACACGGCGGGGGTGAACGGTACGCGGGGTCCAGGGGCGCGGTCGAGGCAGGTCTTCCGGTCCCGGGGGACAGAGACACGGACCCGTGGCGCGCCGGAATGGAGGCGAATCGGGCCGACCCTTGCGTCCATGCGCAATCTCGCATAAACCCCGCCGCGATGGAGGCCTCGTCGTCCGCTGCACCGGTGCCCGACCGGTCTGGGCTCGGTGGCCAGCGCTGGGAGCTCTACCGGCTGCTGGCAGAGCCGGTGCGGCTTCGGCTTCTGGCCCTCGCCGCGGCGGAGGAGCTCGCCATCGGCGAGCTCGCGGAGCTGCTCGGAGAGTCCCAGCCCAACGTCTCCCGGCATCTCACCCACCTCCGCCGAAGCGGTCTCCTCCGGGACCGTCGGGAGGGCACCCGGACCTTCGTCCGCCTGGCCGACGAGCTCGAGGCGACGGATCCGGTGGTCGCCGACGCCCTGGCGGCGGGGCGCGCCCTGTGTGCCGAAGACGGCAGCCTGGGCCGGGTGGCCGAGGTGGTTCGGGCCCGGGACGAGGCGGTGAAGGCCTTCTTCGCCGAGCCCCCGGACGGGCTCCCCGGGAGCGACCCCCGGGCCCTGCCGGACGAGCTGCCCGCCTACCTCACCGCCCTCGCCCCCCTCATCGAGTCCCGGCGCCTCGCCGTCGACGCCGGCACCGGGGAGGGGCGGCTCCTCGATCTGGTCGCCCCGGTCTTCGAGCGGGTGATCGCCGTCGATCGGTCTCCGGCCCAGCTCGCCCGGGCCCGTGCCCGGGTCGCCGCCCGAGGCTACGGCCACGTCGAGCTGGTCGAGGCCGCCTACGACGACGCCGCGGTGCGGGCCATGGTGCAGGACGCCGGCGGCGCCGACGTGGTGTTCGCCTCCCGGGTGCTCCACCACGCGCCGCGACCGGCGGCCGCCCTGGGCGTCCTCGCCGAGCTCCCTCGCCCCGGGGGCGCCGTCGTCGTGATCGATTACGCGGCCCACGACGACGAGCGGCTTCGGGAGCGGCAGGCGGACCAGTGGCTCGGCTTCGCCCCGGCGGAGCTCGCCGCCTGGGCCCGCCGATCCGGGCTCCGGCAGGCGGTGGTCCACCGAATCCCCCGAAGCCGCTGCGGCGGGGGCCCGGACGCCGCCATCGATTGGCAGGTGCTGGTGGCTCGTCGACCTAGGCGCGCCGGGAAGGCCGGCGACGACCGACGGAAGCCAGCGAAGAGGAAGGAACGAAGCATCCCATGACCACGACCCACACCACCGATGACAAGACCACCCAGGGCGGCGCCCCGGCGGGCCGCTACAAGGTCGCCGACATTTCCGAGGCGGATTTCGGCCGGCGGGAGATCGAGATCGCCGAGACCGAGATGCCCGGGCTCATGGCCCTCCGGGCCGAGTACGGCGAGCAGAAGCCCCTCAAGGGTGCGCGCATCGCGGGCTGTCTCCACATGACGGTGCAGACCGCCGTGCTCATCGAGACCCTGACGGAGCTCGGCGCCGAGGTCACCTGGACGAGCTGCAACATCTACTCGACCCAGGACCACGCCGCCGCCGCCATCGCCAAGAGCGGGGTGCCCGTCTACGCCTGGAAGGGCGAGACGGAAGAAGAGTACTGGTGGTGCATCGATCGGCAGCTCGACAGCTTCGAAGGCGGAAAGCGGCCGAACCTGCTCCTCGACGACGGGGGTGATCTGACCGCCCAGGTCCACCAGAAGTATCCGGATTGGTTCGAGGGAGCCGACCCGATCATCGGGCTTTCCGAGGAGACCACGACCGGGGTCAAGGCGCTCCGGAAGATGAGCAAAGAAGGCAAGCTTCTCTGCCCGGCGATCAACGTCAACGACTCGGTCACCAAGTCGAAGTTCGACAACCTCTACGGCTGCCGGGAGTCCCTCCTCGACGGCATCAAGCGGGCCACCGACGTGATGGTCGCCGGCAAGGTCTGCGTCGTCGCCGGCTATGGCGACGTCGGCAAGGGCTCCGCCCAGGCCCTGCGGGGCCAGGGGGCTCGGGTGCTGATCACGGAGGTCGACCCCATCTGCGCGCTCCAGGCGGCGATGGAAGGCTTCGAGGTGGTCACCATGGACGAGGCGGCGCCCATCGCCGACATCGTCGTCACCGCCACCGGCTGCGCCGACGTGGTGACCTTCGAGCACATGCAGGCGATGAGGAACGAGGCCATCCTCTGCAACATCGGCCACTTCGATTCCGAGATCCAGATGGCCCGGCTGACGGACCCGGCGAACGGCGTCACGGAGGAATCGATCAAGCCGCAGGTCGACCACTTCATCTTCCCCGACGGCAAGAAGCTCATCGTTTTGGCCCGCGGTCGCCTGGTGAACCTGGGCTGTGCCACGGGACACCCGAGCTTCGTGATGAGCGCCAGCTTCACGAACCAGGTCATCGCTCAGATCTCCCTTTGGACCGAGCGGGAGCGGTACCAGAAGGGGCAGGTCTACGTCCTGCCGAAGGAGCTCGACGAAAAGGTCGCCCGGCTCCACCTCGGCAAGCTGAACGCCCGGCTGACGGAGTTGACCCCGTCCCAGGCCGACTACCTCGGCGTGCCCGTCGGCGGACCCTACAAGCCCGACGACTACCGCTACTGAACCGGCGTCTCCCGGACGGAGGTGGGCGTACCTCGTCAACGGGGCGTTCGGGCCTATGCTCCGACCCGTGGATCTTCGGGCCCAACACCTACGTGACGCGGACGACGACGCGGACGACCTGGGACGCGGAAGGTCTCCGGCGGCGGAGGACGACGGGGGGCGCCCCTCCGGTTGGGGGCGCGTCGGCCGACGGGCCGGGGGGCTTCGCCGCATCCTGATGGAGTCCTTCGGCGCCTACCAGCGCCACGACGGGATGCTTCTGTCGAGCGCCCTCGCCTTCCACGGGCTGCTATCCCTCGCGCCGCTCCTCGTCTTCGCCGTCGCCGTCGCCGGGGCCATCTTCGGCCGGGAGGCGGCGACGGGGGAGCTCCAGGAGCAGCTCAATCGCTTCAGCGAGCCGGCGACGGCCCGGGTCCTGGTCCGCTTCGTTCGGAGCGCCGGCGATGTGAAGGTGGGGAGCTTCGCCGCCCTGGTGAGCCTGGTGGTCCTGATGTGGACGTCGACCCGGTTCTTCATCGTCCTACAAGGCGCCCTGAACCACGTCTTCGGCGTCCGGGTAAAGGCCCAGAGCGGCGCCATCCCCGCCGTCGCCAAGCGGATGGCCCGCCGCCGGCTGGTCAGCTTCGGGATGGTCGGGGTGGCGAGCGGGCTCCTGCTGCTGTCGATGCTGGTGACCGTGGCCCTGAGCGCCGTCGGCAGCGTCCTCGAAGACCTGCCGGCCTGGGCGCTCTTCGTGCCGTTGATCGAGCTCGCCGTCTCCGTGCTGGGCCTGGGTCTCGCGGTGGCCGCCGTCTTCCGGGTGCTGCCGGACGTGGAGCTGTCCTTCGGCAACGCCCTTCGGGGGGGGCTCCTCACCGCGCTGATGGTCAGCCTGGGAGGGCAGATCGTCGGCCTCTGGCTCGGGATGGCGAGCCCCGCCTCGTCCTACGGGGCAGCGAGCTCCGTCGTGCTCTTTCTGCTCTGGGCCTTCTGGGCCTCCCAGCTCTTCCTGTTCGGCGCTCAGCTCACGGCGGTCTGGGCGAAGGAGCGCGGCGCGAGCCTGCGTCCCCTGCCCCACGCGGTTCGCCTCGAAGAACGGGAGCCCGTCGTCGGCGCCGGCTCCTGAGAAGACCCGTCGCGAGCCCTCGGAAGCGGGCTGCAGCCCTTCGCCGGACCCCGAAGAGCAGCATCCCCGGGACTGCGAAGGCGCTGCCCGGCCAGGGTCCCGCGCCGGGCCCGGCGGGGTCGATGGCGCGACCGCCGATCGCGCAGGCGCCGCCCCCGGCGCTCCCGGGACCGTCGGGCTCCGGCCCGCCTTCGCCGCCGCCCCCGTCCACCGGCGGCCCGCTTCCGCCGGCGCACCAGCTCGCCTCGAGCTCGAGGTCGGCGCACAGGTCCCGGATCCAGGCGGCGCAGGTCCTTCGGGTCACGCTGTCCGCCGGACAGGCCACCGGCCCGGCGACGTCCGCGTGCCGGAACACCGGCTCGAAGGTCCGCCCTCCGTCCGCCGACCGGCCCAGGGCGAAGCCGTCCCCGGCACCGTCGCCGCAGGCGTAGAGTCCGTCCGCCGGTCGGTAGGCGAGGCACCGGCTGACCAGCTCGGGCTGGAGCCGCTCGTCGAAACGCCGGCCGCCGTCCCGGGAGCCGAGGAGCCCCTGGTCGAGGG
>DAPKRP010000803.1:0-3743 GCA_031800515.1 Polyangiaceae bacterium LLY-WYZ-14_1
CTTCACCCCCCCCCGGAGGACGCCGCACCGACGACCCCGAGACCGTCGCCGTTGGTCCCGCGACCAGCGGCGGTTCGGCCTTCGCCGGAGGCGAGCCCACGGCCCGGGAGGCACGGCGCCGCTCCCGCCGAGGGGTCCGAGGGCACCGCCCCGCCCGCGCCGGCGAGGACCTCGCGGGTGGACCTCCCGGCGGTCGGGGTCCCAGATCACCGGGAGCCTTCCCGCCTCTCGACGGCCGCCGCCCGCCTGGTCGAGACCATCGCCTCGTCGACGGGCGCGACCGGCGAGACCTCCGAGACCGCCCCAGCGGTCGTCCCGCCGCCGGCGGCCCCGGAGCCCTCCACCCCGGCGCCGGCGGGGGTGACCCCGACGGCAGGGCCCGAACGCGGCTCGGCGGCGACCCCGTCGACGACCCGCCTCCCCCTGGCCGACCTCGGACCCGGGGTCACCGTGCGGTTCAAGGAGGGGGGCGAGGCGGCGCAGGTGCGGATCGACCATCCGACCCTCGGTCGGGTGGAGCTCGAGCTCGCCCTCCAGGGTCAGCGGCTGACGGTCCAGGCACGGCCGGAAGGGATCTCCGCCGCCCAGGCCCTCCGTGCCGCCGAGGCCGTGCTGCGCACGGGGATCGCCCGAAGCGGCTTCGAGCTCGGGGCGCTTCGCATCCACCGCCCGCGTCCCTCGGCGGAGCCCGCCGCGGGCACGGCGGCGGGGGACGCGGCGACCCACGCCCACCACCGCCGCCGGGGAGGCCGGCGCCGACGACGCCTCGACCTCGAGGCCTGAGGAACGACCCATGGAGCCCATCGACCGGAGCAACGCCCTCGCCGCACCGACGCCTTCCCCGGCCCGATCGCCGACCGCCCAGACAGAGGCCAGCTCGGACCTCGGGCAGGACGCCTTCATGAAGCTGCTCGTCGCCCAGCTGCGGAACCAGGACCCCCTGGAGCCCATGGATCCGCAGGAGAGCATCGCCCAGCTCGCGGAGCTCACCAGCGTCGAGCAGATGGTCTCCATGGAGCGTCGGCTCTCGGCGATCGAGGTCGGCATCGCCGGACTGGCGAACACCGAGGTGGCCAGCTTCGTCGGCCGAACGGTCACCGCGGACACGAGCACCCTCCGCCTCGACGAGCTCGGGCAGGCCACCGGCGCCTTCAGCCTCGAGCGGCCCGCGGAGGAGGTCAACGTGAGCGTCCGGGACGCGGAGGGGCGCCTCGTTCGCACCCTGTCCCTCGGGCCCCGGGGCGTCGGTGCCCACGGGATCGACTGGGACGGTCGGAACGACGCCGGCGACCGTCTCCCCCCGGGGCGCTACGCCCTCGAGGTCGAAGCCGTGGACGCCGACGGCAACCCGGTCGAAGCCAGCACCCGGGTCACCGACCGGGTGACGGGGGTCACCTACGAGGACGGCTTCGCCGAGCTCCTGCTGGGCGACTTCCGGGTCGTCCTCGGAGACGTCGTGAGCATCGCGCCCTGACCGGGCGCGCCGATCAGCCAAGAGGAAACCAACGACATGAGCCTTCTACGCAGTCTGAACACCGCATCCGCCGGGCTCCGATCCCACACCGAGGCGATCGGCGTGACCGGCGACAACATCGCCAACGTCAACACCGTCGGCTTCAAACGCCAACGGGCCCACTTTCAGGATCTCCTGGGGCGCTCCATCGCGAGCAACGACGAGCTGCCCCAGGCCGGCGCCGGCTCCCGCCTGTCCGCCATCGAGAACATGTGGGCTCAGGGGGCGCTGCTCACCACCGACTCCCCCACGGATCTCGCGATCAGCGGCGACGGGCTCTTCGTGGTCTCCGGGAACGTCGCGGGGATCGACGGCAACTGGTACACCCGCGCGGGCCAGTTCAAGGTCGACGCCGAAGGACGCCTGGTGAACCTGGAAGGCCTGCGGGTCCAGGGGTACACGGCCGCGGCCGACGGCACCCTCGGCACCACCGTCGGCGACCTGACCGTCGACGGCTTCACGATCCCGGCGAATCCGACGGAAAACGCCTTGGTCGCCGCCAACCTCGACGCGAACGCGACGGTCCCCGCCGCCTTCGACATCACCGACCCGTCGAACACGTCGAACTTCTCGTCCCAGATCACCGTCTACGACTCCCTCGGGAATCCGCGTCAGCTCACCGTCTTCTATCGGAAGACCGCGGACAACGCCTGGGAGTGGTTCGCCGCCGCGGACGGGGCCGACCTCGCTGGCGGGACCCCGGGCACCCTGACCCAGGTCGGGACCGGGACCCTCGCCTTCGACACCAACGGCGCCCTCAACGCGGAGACCGGTGGGGCGCTGACCCTGGACTTCGCCGACGGGGCGGCGGCGGGTCAGGCGATCGCCCTGGACTTCGGAGAGAGCGTGACGGAGGGCGGCGATGGCCTCGAGGGCACCACCCAGTTCGCCTCGCCCTCGACGACGACGGCGCTCCAGCAGGACGGCTTCGGCTCCGGCGCCATCGCCGGCGTCGCCGTCGAGGCGGATGGGGCCATCGTCGGCGTCTTCTCGAACGGGCAGCGGCGCCTCGTCGGCCAGCTCGCCGTCGCGAAGTTCGCCAGCAACGACGGCTTGGACCGGGCCGGCCAGGGACTCTGGGCGGAGACGGAGGCCTCCGGCCAGCCGCTCCTCGGCGCGGCGACCACGGGCGGTCGAGGCGCGGTGGTGAGCGGCACCCTGGAGCAGTCGAACGTCGACCTCGGGAACGAGTTCGTCAATCTCATCGCCTACCAGCGCGGCTTCCAGGCGAACTCCCGGATCGTCACGACCACCGACGAGATGTACGTCGAGCTGGTCAACCTCAAGCGGTAAGCCGGGCGAGCTCCGGAGCCCCCCCCCCCGACCGGGGGGGGCTACCGTTGGACCGCCCCTTCCGCCTTCAGCTGCTCCCGGAGCCGTCCCTGCTCCTTCAGGATGAGGTGGGCCAGGAACAACCACCCGCCGACGATCACCAGGTTCAGCAAGGCGAAGGAACGAATGCCGAGGGCGAGCTGCCCCGCCAGGATGAAGACGACGAGCCCCGACGCGACGTCTCCGAGACGGACGAAGAAGGTGTCGACGGCCTGCTTGGCCTTGTATTTCATGTCCAACGTGGTCGGCAGCCACAGCATGTTTCGGACCGTGTTGTTCACCGAATAATCCGTGGCGTTCTCCACGGTCTTCCCGACCCAGAGCACGGTCAGCAGGGGCGCGATGGCGACGGCGAGGGAATCGGCGAAAGCGATGACCGGCAGGACGAAGAAGGCGAGACGAAGCCCCCCGTAGCGGACCAGCCGGGAGACCACGAAGGCCTGCAGCAGGATCCCGAGGAAGTTCACCCCGAAGTAGAAGCGGCTGTAGAGGGTGCCGATGTACTCCCCGCGCTCGTCCTCCGGGACCTCCGCCGCCCGGTCCTCGACGAGCTGGCTCAGCATGAACTCGCCGTTCGTGTTCACCACGGTGAAGGTGACCGCGAAGAGGGCGATCAAAGTGAGGTAGCGGTAGCGGAAGACGAGCTCGAAGGCGCCCCGGCCTCTCCCCTTGGCATCATCCCCGGCGCCCTTCGCTTCCGGGCGGCCTTCGTCTCCGGCCCCAGGGGACCCGTCCGCATCCTCGCTGGCGCCCCCATAGGCACTCCCTGGCCGGGAGGCCTCCCGCCGGTGGACGAGCTGGATGACCCCGGCGAAGACGACGAGGAGCGCTGCCGCCACCATCAGCATCCCGAAGACGCCGACGGAGCGGGTCGCGAAGGACGCGATGAGGCTGCCCG
>DAPKRP010000804.1:0-2937 GCA_031800515.1 Polyangiaceae bacterium LLY-WYZ-14_1
AGAGACCGTGCTCGGGCTCCGCCGAACCGTCGACGCGGTGCTCGGCAAGTAGCCGTCGTCGGCTGCGGAGGCCGCCGGTTGGGGCCGGTCCGTCGGCGCTCAACCCCCCAGTCGGGCGAGGATGTCGGCGGTCATCGATTCGAGCTCGTCGAAGTCGAGGGCCTGGGTGTCCGGGTCGTCCATCGCCTCGGTCCATTCTTCCGGCAGCTTGTCGAGGAACCGGCTCGGGGTGAGCGGCGTCGTCCGCCCCCGCATCATCCGCTTCTCCGGTCGGGTCAGGTACAGACGGTCCTTGGCCCGGGTCACCCCGACGTAGAACAAGCGGCGTTCCTCTTCCACGTCCGTCGGCGCTGCCTCCGTCACCTTCGGGTCGGTGGTTCGACTGTGGGGGAGCTGTCCCTCCACGCAGCCGATGAGGAAGACGGTGTCGAACTCGAGCCCCTTCGAAGCGTGCAGGGTGGACAGGGTGACCCGGTCCCCGACCTCGTCCCCCGTCTCCTGGTCGAAGCGCATGGTGATGCGCTGCAGAAAGGTGGTCAGCGTGGGTTTGTCTTCCGCTTCCTGGCCCTCGTAGCGTTCGAGCCCCTTCAGCAGGAACTCGACGTTTTCCCAGCGACGTGCCCCGGCCCCGTCCGCCGCCGCGCCGGCGCCGTCTTCGTCCCCGCCGGTCGACCCGGTGCCGGTCAGGAACCCCTGGAAGCCGACCTCGTCGAAGAGCATCCGGGCCGCCTCGCTCAGCCGATGCTCCCCGCTCCGGAAACGACCCCGGGCCCGCTGGAGGGCGGTGTGGAGGCCCAGGGCGCCCCGGCGAGCCCCTTCCGTCAGGCCCACGACCTCGCCGGCGTTGCCGAAGGCGTCGGACAGGGGCCGGTCGTTGGCGAGGGCCCACTGGCTCATCCGGTCGAGGCTGGTCGCGCCGATGCCCCGGGTCGGGGTGTTCGCGATCCGTCGCACCGAGAGCTCGTCCCGGGGGTTGACCACCACCCGAAGGTAGGCGGCCGCGTCCTTCACTTCCTTTCGGTCGTAGAACTGGGTGCCCCCGACCATCAGGTAGGGGATCGCCGCGGCTCGGAGCTCTTCTTCGACCAGCCGGGCCTGCAGGTTCGACCGGTAGAGGACGGCGACGTGTCCGTAGCGCCGCCCTTCCTCCCGGAGCCGGGTGATCTCCCGGGCGACGAAGCGGGCTTCCTTCTGGGCGTCCGGGAGCACCACCAGCCGGACCCGGTCCCCGTCCCCGCGTACCGCCCGCAGGGTCTTCAGGTGCCTCTTCCCCGCCGCCTGGGCCATGGCGGCGTTGGCCACCTTCAAGATCGGCGAACGGGAGCGGTAGTTCTCTTCCAGCCGGACGACCCGGGTGCCGGCGAAGTGGTCTTCGAACTCGAGAATGTTGCGGACTTCGGCGCCCCGCCATCCGTAGATGCTCTGGTCGTCGTCGCCGACCACGCAGACGTTCCGGAGCCCCTCCCCGAGCCGCTTCACCAGGGCGAGCTGAGCCGAGTTCGTGTCCTGGAACTCGTCGACGAGGAGGTGGCGGAAGCGCTGCTGCCAGCGGGCCTGGACGGCCTCGTCCCGTTCGAGGAGCCGCACCGGCAGGCAGACCAGGTCGTCGAAGTCGACCGCCCGCATCGCCCGGAGGCTGGCCTCGTATTCCGGGTAGACCTCCCGGGCGACCACGTCGTATTCGAAGTCCCCGACGGTGACCTGCTCCGGGTCGAGGAGCCGGTTCTTCCAGAGGGAGATGCGGGCCAGCACGGCGGCGGCATCGAGCTTCCGCTCCCCGGGTCGTTCCCGCTTCAAGATCTCCCGTACCAGGCCGAGGCTGTCGCCACCGTCGAAGACGACGAAGCGTCCGCCGTAGCCCAGGGCCTTGGTCTCCTCCGAGAGAAAGCGGACGCCGAAGGAGTGGAAGGTCGACATCCACACCTTCCTCGCGACGTGCTGGCCGGCCACCCGGGCGAGCCGCTCCCGCATCTCTTCGGCTGCCTTGTTGGTGAAGCTCACCGCCAGGATGGATTCCGGACGGGTGCCCCGGTCGACCAGCCGGGCGATGCGCTGGGTGATCACCCGGGTCTTGCCGCTTCCGGCGCCGGCGAGCACCAGGAGCGGTCCGAGCTCGTGCTCCACCGCCGCCCGCTGGGCCTCGTTCAGCTGCTCCCGGGACGCCATCGGAGCCCGCTGGGCTACACCCTCGGATCGTCAGCTGCAACACGCGACCCGGGTTCGTTGCGCAAGTGATGGCCATCCGCCCCGGGGGGCGCTACGCGGGGCGTCCCGGGGGCTGCTACCTTCCCGCCCCGATGCGGGTCTGCCCGAAGTGCGGCCTCCGGTACCGAGACGAAACGGAGCGCTGCTTCCTGGATGGCTCGGAGCTCGAGGAGGTCGCGGACGACCGCCTCGGGACCGTGATCCGGGGACGCTACGAGCTCGAGAGCGTGATCGGGCAGGGAGGGATGGCCACCGTCTACCGGGCCACCCACCGGGTGGTCGATCGGCCCGTCGTCGTGAAGGTGCTCCACGACAAGTACTCCCGAGACGAGGCGATGCGGGAGCGCTTCCGCCGGGAGGCCAAGAACACCGCGGCCCTCGCCCATCCGAACATCGTCGAGATCGAAGACTACGGAGACACGGAAGACGGGACCTCCTACCTGGTGATGGAATACCTGGTGGGGGCTCCCCTGAACGACGTCGTCGTCGATCAAGCCCCCATGCCCGGGGACCGGGTGGCGGCGGTCGGCATGCAGATCGCCCGGGGCCTGGCCAGAGCCCACGACTTCGGGGTCTTCCACCGGGACCTCAAACCCGAGAACATCTTCATCGCCGAAGACCTCGAGGGCCGGCAGCTGGTCAAGCTGCTCGACTTCGGCATCGCCCGCTCCCTCCACGACCCCCGTCTGACGAGCCAGGGGGAGATCTTCGGCACCCCCCAATACATGGCCC